>JAOUJR010000032.1 GCA_029883145.1 Nitrospirota bacterium | reverse complement strand
GATAAGTCAGCGGACAGTGCCATCCAAAAATTTGTATTATCACCGCAAAACAAAGACCGCCGATATGAAATAGTTTCACCGAGTGACAGCTCTTTCCTATGAATGCACCAGTTATTAAAAAAACAATCCATATAAAGTGGATAAGAACGACAAAATCTGCTGCTAATTTGAAAAACATCCTCGCTATCTATAAATCGTGAGACTTACAGGGTAGAAGAAATGTGTTAAACCCTTCCCTGTTTACAAACAAACCTGTCCAAATCAACTCCGATTAAGTGTGCTGCAGCCTTCCACCGCTCACCTATTGGTATATCAAAGATAATTTTTTCGTTCATAGGAACTATCAGCCAACTATCTGCCATGAGTTCATACTCAAGTTGTCCTGGTGCCCATCCTGCAAATCCAAGAGCAAAAAGAAACCTTTTAGGTCCTTTCCCCGCAGCGATGTCAATCAGGATCTCCCTTGTAGTAGTCAGTGCAATAGTATCGTTAATCTTTATCGAGGGGAGGTAACTCCCCGCAGATGTATATAAGATATAGCCCTGTTCAGGCTTCACAGGGCCTCCATAGAATACCGGCAGATCTATTACACTCTCTTTTATATCCAGCCAACCGAGCAGGGGTACAAAACTATTGAGCAGGATACGGTTTAACACGAGTCCAAAGGCACCATCTTTCGTGTGGTCACATATGAGGACAACAGTGCGTTCAAAATTTGGATCTTTTAAGCCTGGAACAGCTATCAGAAACATACCGGTAAGATTCTTGATATCAATGTTTTTCATTCTCAGCCTGCCACCTCGGAATCAAATCGCAACGATTTTTTCTTGCATCTTTTAATTGCAAGCCTTGCGAGCTTATCACACCTCTCATTTTCAGGAGAACCATCATGTCCTTTAATCCATTCCCATTCGATCTCGTGAATATGAGAAAGATGATACAGTCTTTCCCAGAGGTCACGATTCATGACCTCTCTCTTCTGTGTATTCTTCCAGTTGTTTTTAAGCCATCTCGATATCCATAATGTCATACCCTGAACAACGTAATTTGAATCAGTAACTATTTTTATCCTGCAAGGCCTTTTAAGCACTTCAATCGCTTTAATAACTGCGGTCAGTTCCATGCGGTTATTTGTCGTCATAGGGTAACAGCCGGAGAGCTCTTTTTCACGGCTTCCTGACCTCAAAATAACACCATATCCTCCCACTCCTGGATTGCCACTGCAGGCCCCATCTGTATAAATTTCTACAAAAGGTTTTTCTCCCTTCTTCATATGAAAACCTTTTTTCTCTCTTTGAGTCTATTTATCCTCAAGGTACCTGTGTTGGTATTTATATTACACCTTTTGCTGTCAATTTGTAATCTGTCCATAGGCTCATAGAGAAGTTCTTCATCCTGTGATAAAATAAAATCCTATGAGGATTTCTATCATAATACCAACACTAAACGCCGGAGATTATATAAAAAAGCTTCTTTCCATGCTTTATACACAGGATAGAAAATTTGCAGAGATAATAATAATAGATTCTTCATCGGACGACAACACTGTAGATAGTGTAAAAGGATTTGGTGCAAAGACAATAATCATTCCGGGATATACCTTCAACCATGGGAAGACAAGAAATAGAGCAGCTATGGAAGCACACGGTGACTTACTTGTTTTTATGACGCAGGATGCCTTGCCCTTCGATAATACGTTCCTGCGCAAATTAACTGCCCCATTGCAGATGCCTGATGTTGCGGCAACCTTTGGAAGACACATACCAAGGCCTGAGGCGTCACCGTTAGAGGTATTTGCACGACAGTTTAATTACCCTGATACGGGGTCAATCAAAGGAATGGATGACATAAAGCAATATGGAATAAAGACATTCTTCTTCAGTAATGTGTGCTCAGCTATTAAAAAAGACCTTTTTATTAAGGCAGGGATGTTTCCTGAGGGTATCAGGGCAAATGAAGACATGCTCATCGCAGCAAAGTTAATCTTAAGCGGGTATAAGGTCGCATATGTTCCTGAGGCAATGGTTATCCATTCCCATAATTATTCGCTTTTCAGGCAGTTCAGACGCTATTATAATATTGGCTCATCTCTCAAAAACAACAGCTGGATTCTTAAATATGCTCGGGCAGAAGGAGAGGGAATAAGGTTTGTGAAAGGACAGATATGTTCTGTTCTTAAACAACATAAATATCTCTGGATACCATACATTTTTCTGGAGTCTTTGACAAAATTCGCAGGATACAGAATTGGATTAATTGCAGGATGACAGATATCGTGAAGTTAATAAGAAAGTCGCTCCAGGTTTTTTGTCTCATTATCATCGACCTTTTTGCCTTTTACGCTTCTCTGTTCATCGCATGGACACTAAGGTTAGAGGTCATGCCATATTTCATCCCTTATATGCCGGTTTTCAATTTCCCCTATTTCCATTTTGTATCGTTGTGGTGGATACCTGTCGTCTTTATTTTTTTTATATTTTATGATGGTCTTTATGATAACAACCTCCCTTTCTGGGATGAAGCAAGAGATATGTTAAAATCTATTTCACTCGCAAGCATCGCGGTTTTGGCTATTGTCACAATAGGGAAAATGGGTGACATAGTTTCAAGGCTTGTGTTATTAGGAACGTGGTTTTTATCTCTATTCATATTTCCTCTCTTCCGTCTCTGGGGAAAGAAATTCCTGTATTCCATAGGGTTTCGGAGAGAACGGGTGCTCATTCTCGGGGCAGGAAATGCAGGAAGACTGGTAATGGAAGGTCTCCAGAGAGAAACACACATGGGGTATGATGTCATTGGATTTCTGGATGACGATGAACAAAAAATAGGGAATACCATCAATGGAAAAAGGGTGTTTGACATGGTAAAACGCTTTCCTGAGCTCATTAAAAAGCACGGCATTAAAATAGTCATCATTGCAATGCCTTCCCTCTCTGCTGAAAGACTGTCCGTTCTCACCTCTGCCGTTCAGAATCATACACCCAATACGATGTTGATACCTGATCTTAAAGGTATCGCACTGTTAAATACCAAGCTCTTCCATCTTTTTTATGAAGAGATCTTTCTCATGAACATAAGAAACAATCTGAAATCTACAACAAACAGATTCATAAAGAAGTTCTTTGATATCTCAGTCAGTATAATCTCAATGCCTCTGCTCCTTCCCATTATCGCTCTCATTGGAACTATAATAAGAATGGAAACATCCGGTCCTGCCATCTATGCTCATGACCGGATTGGTAAGAATGGCAAAACCTTCAGGTGCTACAAATTCAGAACAATGTATAAAGATGCTGAAGAGAAGTTGAAGGAAATATTAGAAAATAATCAAGAAACCCGTGCTGAGTGGTTAAAAAACCAAAAATTAAGAGATGATCCTCGAATAACGAAGGTTGGTCGCTTTCTCAGGAGGACTTCGCTGGATGAACTGCCACAGATATTCAATGTCATCAAAGGGGAAATGAGCCTCGTGGGTCCAAGACCTGTCACTAAAGAAGAAATAGAGTACCACTACAAAGACGCTGCTGAGATCTGCTTCAGTGTAGCACCTGGAATTACAGGATTATGGCAGGTCTCTGGCAGAACGAATACAGGTTATGAGTACCGGGTGAAGCTCGATGCATGGTACATCATGAACTGGTCGTTATGGCTTGATATCGCAATATTGTTCAAGACCATAAAGGTAGTCGCAAAGATGGAGGGAGCATATTGAGGTCTTATATGTGGTATAATTTTTAAGGGTTAAAGGTGAAATATGAGCAATGACATGTACTATCTAAAACCAGATGACCTGCCAAAAGTACCATTTGTCCTTAATGGCATCTCATCCCGCTTTATTCGTGAAAACAGGATTATCCCGATAGAGCTTAAAAACAACATCCTAAAGGTCGCAGTGGCAAACACGTTAGACAAAACTACCATTGATGCACTCAGGGTAGCAACATCTGCAGATGTTATGGTATATGTTGGTGACAGTAAGGTAGTCGAAGAATATATATCCAGATTCTACGGTCAGGAACCACAGAATATAGACAGGATAATCGAAGACATAGGTGAAAAAGGGCTTGAGTTCCCTCGAGAAGACGAGGAAGACATCGGGCATCTCAAAGGTTTGGCCTCAGAAGCTCCCATAATAAAGCTTGTGAATTTCCTTATCACAAGGGCTGTTGAGAGCAGGGCAAGTGATATTCATATAGAGCCATTTGAAGATGAACTTAAAGTCAGATACCGCATAGATGGCGTTTTACATGACATAGAATCCACACCAAAAAGACTTCAGGCTGCAATTGTTTCAAGAATAAAGATCATGGCAAAACTCAACATAGCTGAAAGAAGACTGCCTCAGGATGGCCGAATAAGGCTGCAGGTTGGCGAAAAGGAGATAGACCTGAGGGTATCCACAATCCCTGTACTTTATGGTGAAAGTGTGGTGATGAGGATTCTCCGTAAGGAAGGTATAGTAATAGATCTTAATTTGCTGGGATTTCCTTCACAAACCCTCTCTGATTTCAATCACCTGATTAAAAAACCAAATGGCATTATACTCGTCACAGGTCCTACCGGAAGTGGAAAGACAACAACCCTCTACGGTGCCCTGGACAAGATAAACTCTCCTGACAAAAAGATAATTACTGTCGAAGACCCTGTAGAATATCAGCTTAAAGGGATAAACCAGATACAGGTAAAGCCGCAGATTGGTTTGAATTTTGCCAATACCCTGAGGCATATCGTCAGGCAAGACCCTGATATCATTATGATAGGCGAGATCAGAGACCTGGAAACAGCAGAGATAGCTATACAATCAGCTCTTACAGGACATCTTGTATTTTCAACACTCCATACCAATGATGCACCCAGTGCTATCACAAGGCTCCTTGATATGGGAGTAGAGAATTTCCTTCTCTCCTCTACCATAAGAGGAATTCTTGCCCAAAGACTTGTCAGGGTTATCTGCCCTGTGTGTAAAGCAATAGACCCATCGATTGCTGATAGGGAAGAATTAGCCACCGTTGGCATTGGTAGCGATATATCCATTTATAGAGGGAAGGGATGTGAACAATGTGCACATACAGGCTACTATGGCAGGAACGGAATATTTGAATTACTCATTGTTGATGACGATATCCGCAAGCTCATCCTGAAACGTGCTGATTCAAACCAGATAAGAGAATTGGCAAGAAAACATGGTATGAAAACTTTGCTTGATGATGGCTCTGATAAGATAAAAACAGGCGAAACAACCTTCAGTGAGGTCATCAGGGTAACACAGGAGGAATAGTTGATCTATTCTTACAGGGCAACCACAATGGAAGGTACTATTGTGGAAGGAGTCATCGATGCAGCGGATGAAAAGACTGCGATCGAAAGACTGAAAAACACCGGGGTCATTCCCCTGAAGGTTGCCGCTCCAAAAGAAGGCATAAAAAAGAGGTTTACCTTAAGGTCATCAAAGGGCGACCTTTTGACATTCACCACAGAGCTCTCTGCACTTTTAAGTTCCGGGGTGCCTCTCGACAGAAGCCTCAATATCCTCTCCGGGATATCTGAAAGCAAAGAGATGAAAAATATTATTCAATCCATTCTAAAATCCATCAGGGAAGGGAGTTCATTTTCTGATGCACTGCAGAGGCATCCTGAGGTATTTCCAAAGATTTATATAAACATGATAAGGGCTGGTGAGGCTGGTGGTGTGCTGGATGTAGTGTTGGACAAACTGAATGAATTTCTTGAATCTGCAAAGGCATTAAAGGAACATGTCGTTTCAGCAATGATATATCCTACTGTTCTTATCGTCACTGGCGGGATATCAGTAATCATTCTCTTAACGTATGTACTTCCCAAATTCACTGTACTCTTTGCGGAACTTGGAGGCTCTTTGCCACTTTCGACACAAATCCTCCTTACCTTCAGCAACAACCTGAAGTCATACTGGTGGATTGTCCTCTCATTGTTCATCACGGGATGGCTTATCTTTAAACACTCAATAAAATCTGAAACCGGCAGATACAAATGGGATTCCTTCAAGCTTAAATTGATGGGAGACGTGATAAGAAAGCTCGAAACTGCGCGATTCTGCAGAACACTTGGCACGCTCCTCAAAAGCGGAGTACCTCTCCTCCAGGCGTTAAATAATGCAAAGGACGTCATAAACAATCAGGTTATTGCCTCTGTTATTGATGATGTTTCGAAAGGTGCAAAGGAGGGCAAAGGTATTGCACTTCCCTTGACGAATACAAATGTATTTCCACCACTTGCCCTGTCCATGATCAAGGTCGGAGAAGAGACCGGTCAGCTGGATATCATGTTGATGAAGGTCGCGTCCACATATGAGAAAAGCTTGAAGGAAGCTGTAAAGAGATTTGTAAGCCTTCTCGAGCCTGTCATGATTCTTACTATGGGTCTGATTATTGGGTTTATCGTTGTCTCAATGCTCATGGCCATATTCAGCATCACAGCACTGCCATTTTAATGGTGAAAAGTAAATCAAAAATAGAAGTAGAAAATTGTCATTGCGAGCGAAGCGAAGCAATCTCATGGTTTTGCCAATACATGTCTATTAAGATTGCCACGGTCGAAACGACCTCGCAATGACAAATAAATCAATATGAATCTTAAAAATAACGGTTTCACCCTTCTGGAATTAATAATTGTGCTATTCCTCATTATGCTCATACTCGGTCTCTCAACCCTCTTTTTTGCGAACACCCTGTCCTCAAACAGATTCAATGCAACAGTCAGAGAGATGTCAGCAGCCATCAAGCATGCAAGGTCTCTTGCTCTGATAGATGGTGAAAGACAAACGATAACAATAGATCTTGACTCAAAAAATTACGGGATAGAAAGTCGTATGAGTAAAAGTATTCCTTCCGATATATTTATTAAGGTAATAGACCCATTTTTGGGAGAGAAGCTTAACGGGAAATACCTGATTGTATTTCATACAACTGGCAATGTTGAGGGCGGCACTATTGTACTGTGGAACAACAAACGTGCAGTGAGCATACAGATGGATCCTGTCGTTGGGTCAGTGGTAGTAAGATGACACAGAGATTCAGAGACTCAGAGATTCGGGGATACCATCGTTTCACCATCTCACCGTCTCACCGTCTCACCGTCTCTTTGAATTCTCAACGAGGAGGCTTTACCCTCCTTGAGATTCTTGTAGCCACTGCACTATTAGGCATTGCGATAACTGTTGTGTTACAGCTTTTCTCAGCCAATTTGAGAGCTATAGCTGCCTCGGAGGACTATGTATCCGCTGCCATAAAGGCAGAGATAAAAATGAGAGACGTGTTGGATGACAAGGAACTCTCAGAAAAGTCCTGGAGTGAAACGACAGATGACGGTTACAGGATAGATGTCTCGATATATGATGCCGTGAAAGACAGGACAGAAAATCTGCAGATAAGGCTTTTAGAGGTAAACTTGATAATCCGCTGGATAAAAGACACGAAGGAGAAGTCACTCACCCTCAAAGCAATGAAGGTGGTAGAAAAGAAGATATAAGATGAATAGTTCAAGGAACAGCCGAACATTAACAATAAATTCTCTTGGTTTTACCCTTCTTGAATTAATAATCTCTATTACCTTACTCGGGATTATTGTCCTCATCACCGTTGGCGCCATGAGACTCGGATACCGTTCTGTAGATTCAGGAGAAAAAAGAATAGCAGCCCTTGACAGGATCAAAGCATCACTGAGTATCATAGAATCCCAGATTCAGTCAGAAATCCCGCTCACTTATGATGAAGATGGTGTTAAAAAATACTTCTTTAAAGGCGACAGGGAATCCTTGCAATTTTCGACAAACTATTCCATCTGGGGCGGACAGAAAGGTTATGTGATTGTTACCTACAGAGTCGAATCCGGAGACCTGGGGAAGCAGGTCTTATATGCATCTGAAAATATCGTAGGCATTGAGAACAAACGAGATGCAAAGCTCTTTGATGCCTTTGATAAAATATATTTCGAATATTTTTACAAAGATCCTACAGAAGAACAGGGTACGTGGATTGAGCAATGGACAGATGATACAGCTATACCGGAAAAGGTAAGATTACATCTTGTTGACAGAACAAAGGACCTTGCCATGATAATTCCGGTGAGGGTACAAGGAGCCATATCCCAGATAACTTCAATGCCAACCGGCATAAAATCATCTGCGGGAAAATCATCTTCAGAAAATAGAATGCGAGAAACAAGAGAGAAGTCCAAAAAACAACGATGACAAAAGCACATGAGTCACAAAACCATAAAGGAGTAAGGTGTATGAGAGTATCAGAGAGAGGAATTGCCCTTCTCTTGGTATTGTGGGTACTGACTGTTTTAATGGTCATCGTGTTTTCATTCTCCTACATGACAAGGACAGAGTCGCATGCTACATTAGCTTTCAAGGAAGGGATAGGGAAAAAATTCCTTGCAGAAGCAGGAATGGAAAGAGGCATAATGGAACTCTTTTATAGAAATCAATTTTTTTCTGTTGAAGGCAGCGAAGTATGGAAAATAGACGGAACGCCTTACACTGTCCAGTTGGGAGATGGATACTCCACGATCAGGATTATGGATGAAGCAGGCCATGTGAACATAAACTCAGTATCTGATATAATATTAAAAAATCTTTTGCTGAACTTAGGAGTCCAGGAAGAAGAGGCAGATACGATTGTAGATTCCATAATGGACTGGAAAGACCCTGACGACCTTCACAGGCTTCATGGCGCCGAGAGTGACTACTATATGTCTCTGCCTACTCCTTATAAAGCAAAGAATGCGAATTTTGACACCTTAGAGGAACTCTTGCTGGTTAAGGGAGTAACGCCTGAGATACTTTATGGAAGTGGTGAAAAAAAAGGTATCATTGACTTTCTCACAGTCAATTCTACGAGCAGCCAGATTAATGTCAATGCAGCAACCAAGGATGTTCTTATGACAATTCCGGGCATGACGCCTGAAATTGCAGATGGGATAATAATCTTCAGGCAAAGTAAAGAGATAACAGGTATACAGGAAATTCAGGGGATTCTTGGCGGAAGCTACATCTCAATGGCGCCGTATATTATTACAGGGCGGACCAGCACATTCACCATTGAGTCAGTTGGGTATAAAGGGAGTGGAAAGGCAGGCTATGCTCTCAAGGCAACAGTTATCCTTGAGACGAACAATAAATTCAGATATGTTTATTACAAGAGTCCATCACACACAACACAATGACAAGGACAATCGCCATTAAAAAAATAGTATCAATTGCCTCTGATTCAGCGATAAAGCTGAAGGAGATGTGGCCCCCTGTGCAGAGGGTCCTTACTTTCAGTATTGCTGACGATATAATAGCACCAAAGAAAAATTTATGTATTTCAATTGAGAAAGGGAGTCTGTCCATTGCCTATGGCTCAAGATTTTTATCACGGATAAAGATAAGAAAATCGAGAAATTATCCACTGGATCAGGAAAGGTATCCACAGCCAGAGGGACTTGTTTCCTCGGTAGCCTTAGCCATGCGTGACTTTGGAATCGTAAAAACAGATGTAACCCTAAGCATTCCAAAAGCGTGGGCTATTATCAAGATCGCAGAGTTTCCGTCTACCATTAAAGAAACGCTCTCAGACGTAGTCTCATATGAGCTTGACAGGTTGACTCCACTCAGTCCTGAAGATGCATTCTATGATTTCAGGGTATTAAAGGAAGACGGAAAAAAACTTACCCTTTTAATTGTGGCAGCAAAAGCAGACTCAATAACCCCATATGTAAACGCGCTCAAGGAAAAAGGTATTCATGTTTCCCGGTTAACGGTGAATCTCTCATGTATAGGTACTCTTTGCCATTATATGTATAAAAAGGAAAACCCGATCTTCCTGGAGATAAAAGAAGATGGTTATGAAGGTGCTCTATTTTTTGATGGTGTAATAACTCATGCTTTCACAGGAAGTTTTCCCACAGCAGATGAGAAATCAAAAATTGAAACAATTATGACAGAAATAGAACTCTTACTCAATGAGGCCAAACAAGAGGGGAAGCCACCTCAGATTATAGCCCTTTTAAAAGATAGTAATCCTACCTTGAAAGAAATGCTGAGGTTAAAGATGAACCTTCCCGTCAGGATACTGAATGAGACAGATACAAAGGTCAAGCTTTCAGAGCCGCAGAAAGAACTTACCCATACTGTCATCGGGGGTATCTTAGAATCATTGTGGCCAAAGGCAAAGGGGATAAATTTGCTTGAAAAAGGTCATCATGAGATATCTAAAACACCTATGACTTTCACAATAATCCTCATATGCGCAATCATTGTTCTGTGGGTTCTCTATATAATTGCCCCTCTTCAGATTGAGGGGACAAAGCTTAATGAGATTGATCGTCAGATCACATTAAGAAAGGATGAAATCAAAAAGATTGAGGGGATAAGGAAGGAAATTGACGGACTGAGTAATGAAATCTCTACGATACATAACTTCAAGGGAAACAGGTCAATGACACTCAATACCCTCAAAGAACTCACCACTATTCTTCCAAAGACCGCTTGGCTTACGAGAGTGAAAATTACAGAGCCAACAGTGGAGATCGAGGGTTATGCAAGCTCAGCAACAGAGCTTCTGCCAAAGCTCGAGACATCAAAATATTTCGAAAAGGTCGCATTTGCATCCCCCACTTTTAGAGACGTAAGGATGAATTCTGATCGGTTCATTATAAAGATGGAGAGAGAGGGTATTAAAAAAGATGAACAGGAGAAGGAAAAAGGAGAAAAGGTAAAAAGTGAAAAGAAATAAGACACTGCTCATTACGATACCCTTCATGGTTATACTCATTGTGCTTGTTGGTTATCAGTATGGTTATGTAAAGATACAGACAGAGCTATCATCTATTAAAGAAGAGCAAGCTATAAAGATAAAGACTCTTGAAAAATATATTACTCTTATCGCAGAAAGACCTCAATTCAATAAAAAGCTTGCTTCATTAAAGGATGAGAGGAAGGCTGATGACTCAAAACTTGTAGAGGGTCAGACACCTTCCCTTGCAGCAGCAACGCTTCAGGATACTGTAAAAGGTATCATCACCGAGAGAGGCGGAACAATATCCAGCGAACGGGTTGGAAAGCTTGAA
>JAOUJR010000031.1 GCA_029883145.1 Nitrospirota bacterium | reverse complement strand
ATTGGTGCTCTCCTCACCTAAAATAGGGTTAAAAGGTATGATAAGAAGGTTTGCGAATAAAAGTCCTAATGAAATACCTAAGATTCCTCCAATAATTGTTCCGAGCGCGACCTTCCTTAATAGTGGCTCTATAGCTACAGCAATAATACCTAAAAATCCTCCCAGCAGGATGCCATAAATCTCGTAGTTATACTTCGTGCCTAAGATATAACCAGAAAATGTAAAAATGATGAAGATTGCAAGCCGTATAATAACCATTCTGTATCACCTCCCTCTTTGTTTAATAAAAATTATCAGTAATGAACAATAAAAAATTTAAATTAATACTGCTTCGTTGCCTTTTTAAGTTGCCCTGAGCGGAACATAAAATTTTTTGTTCCCCCTGTTAATAAAGAGAAGAAGAGTCTCATTCTTTTTTATATTTGAGGTAATTTTATTAAAATCATCCAGGGTATCTACACGTTTTCTATCAATTTCTTTTATGATATCGCCTTTTTTTATCCCTGCATCATCTGCCGGACTACCTTGTTCTACTCTCACTACCACAACTCCTTTCTCATCTTTAGTGAGACCGAGCTGTCTTGCTATTTCTTTTGTGAGCCCCATAACAGTAAGGCCTGTAAGTGCTTTTACTTCTGAGTCATCGGGTGACTCAGAAGGTGTAACCTCTGCTGTTTCTCTTGGCAATTCAGCAATAGTTGCCTTAACTGTATATTCCTTTCCGGACCTGAGTATCTTGACTGGTATTTCTGTTCCTATCTTACTCTGGGCAACCATGTTTCTCAGGCTGCTCGCGTCTTTCACATCTTTCCCGTTAAATTCAAGGATTATGTCACCTCTGTTCATACCAGCCTTTTCAGCCGGACTATTCTTGACTACATCACTTACAAGAGCACCTTTTGATTTTTTAAGACCAAACTTCTGTGAGATTTCAGGCGTGAGCTCCTGTATGCTCACACCAAGCCATCCCCTGGTAACCTTTCCCTTCTGCACAAGCTGGTCCATGACAAGGCGTACCATATCGCTTGGAACTGCAAATCCAATTCCCTGATACCCCCCTGTTCTGGAAAATATCGCTGCATTTATCCCGATAAGCTCTCCTTTAATGTTCACAAGTGGCCCGCCTGAATTGCCGGGATTTATTGCTGCATCTGTCTGGATAAAATCCTCATAGTCTGCAATTCCGACATTTGCTCTTCCGACAGCGCTTATTATCCCCATTGTGACAGTATGGCTCAGGCCATAAGGGTTACCTATTGCAAGAACAAACTCTCCAACCTGCAACTTTTCAGAGTCGCCCCAGGGGATTGTAGGAAGATTGCTCGCATCTATTTTCACTACTGCAATGTCTGTTTTAGGATCAGCACCCATAATCTTTCCCTTAAAAGTTCTTTTATCAAGAAGTGTCACCCTTATCTCGTCTGCCTTTTCGACTACATGGTTATTCGTGATTATATATCCATCTGAAGAGACGATTACACCAGAGCCAAGACTCTGTTCCTTCCATTTCTTTGGTGTCCTGAAATCATGAAATGGGCTGAATAAGTCAAAGAAAGGATCAGTTAAAAAGGGGTCTGTATGTCTTCTTATGACTTTTGTTGTTGATATATTGACGACAGAAGGCGTAACAGCACTGACAATCTCGGAAAATGCCTTACTTGTTTCAAGTACCTGGCGGGGTACATTTGGTGTAGCGTATGGCAGATATCCCCTTTGTTGCCCGGTAATCTGGCCAAGAATGTAAAATGAGATTCCACCTAAGAGAAAACCCAATAGGAGAATAACAATAGCAAAAAATATCTTCTTTTTCATAAAGTTAATTATAATATTATAATCCTCAAATCGGGATAATGTAAAGTAGTCGCTCTTGACCAAACAACTCTCATTGTGGTAGTTTTATTAGTTTAATCGAGAAACAAATTTAGACGTGAAAGGTTAAAGCTAAAAGTTTTAGAGGTTCAATAATTTTTAATGTACAACTTTTAACTCTTGACCTTCTGAGAATGTGAGGAGGTTTTGCTATGTTAAAGCGGTATCTGTTAGCCCCTGGTCCGACACCTGTTCCTTCGGAAGTGTTGCTCGCAATGGCAATGCCTATAATACACCACAGGGCACCGGATTTTCTTCCTGTACTTGATTCTGCAAAAAAGGGCTTACAGTGGTTGTATCAGACAAAGAACGATGTATTAATCCTCTGTTCAACAGGCACAGGGGGAATGGTTGGATCAGTGAATAATTTTTTTAACAGTGGGGACAAGGTTCTCGTGATAAACGGAGGAAAATTTGGAGAACGGTGGGTGAAGATATGCCAGGCATATGGCTTGGAGGTTGAAGAGGTTATTGTTGAATGGGGTTATGCGGTCAAGCCTGAAATTATCGAGGAGAAGCTTAAAAAGGATAAGTCTATAAAAGGGGTGTTTGTCCAGGCATCAGAGACCTCAACCGGTGTATACCATGATATAAAGGCCATTGCTTCTATTGTAAAAAAATATGAAGATACTCTTTTTATCGTTGATGCAATCAGCGCACTTGTTGCCCACGACCTGAGGACTGATGAATGGGGAATAGATATAATGGTAGGTGGGTCACAGAAGGGTGTGATGCTTCCACCAGGCCTTGCCTTTGTGAGTGTGAGTGAAAAGGCATGGAAAAAGACAGAAACATCAAAATTGCCAAAATTCTATTTTAATTTCAAGAAAGAGCGAGATAATCTCGCAAAAAACCAGACAAACTTTACCTCACCTGTCTCACTTATTGTAGGACTGAATGAGAGCTTGAAGATACTTCAGGCTGAAGGACTTGAGAATGTATTTAAAAGACATGAGAGGCTTGCACATGCGACAAGAAAGGCTGTTCAGACCCTTGGATTAGAGCTTTATGCAAAAGAGTCTCCCTCGAACGCAGTAACAGCAATTATGACGCCTCCTGGTATAGATGGCCAGACAGTATATAAGAATCTCCGTGAAAAATATGGTATCACCGCTGCAGGTGGTCAGGATAAAGCGAGAGGAAAGATATTTAGAATTGCTCATTTAGGGTACTCAGACAGGTTTGATATCATCGCAGCAGTTGCAGGGATTGAGATGGTACTGAAAGGAATGGGACATCCTGTAAAACTTGGCACAGGCGTTGCTGTGGCTCAGGAACTGTTAATGGATTAGGGGGAATGCATGAAGAACATAGCTATCAGCAATGTCCTGAAGATTCTTGTCAGTGATAACATCTCTTCAAAAGGAATAGAGATACTCAAAAATGCAGGGCTTGATGTTGACGTGAAAACAGGCATGAAACCTGAAGAATTGAAAGAATGCATCGGTAATTACCAAGGTTTGATAATACGATCTGCGACAAAAGTTACTGCAGACATAATTGATGCTGCGAAAAAACTGAAGGTCATAGGCCGAGCAGGCTCCGGCCTTGATAATGTTGACAAAGGAGCAGCAACAAAAAAGGGGATTGTTGTGATGAACACACCCGGCGGCAACACAATAACTACAGCTGAACATACCGTTGCCCTTATGGTTGCACTTGCACGGCAGATACCACAGGCCACAATATCAATGAGGGCAGGCAAGTGGGAAAAGAAAAAATTTATGGGTGTCGAGCTCTTTAACAAGACACTTGGTGTTGTTGGCATAGGAAATATAGGCAGCCAGGTTGCAAAGAGAGCGCAGGGATTTGCGATGAATGTGATCGCCTATGACCCTTTCTTAAGTGAGGACAAGGCGAAAGCAACGGGTGTTGAGCGGGTTACTCTCGAAGAGTTATTCAGGCGCTCAGACTTTATCACAATCCATACCCCGATAACTCCGGAAACAAAAAATATGATCAATAAAGAGACTATGAAAATGATGAAAAACGGAGTCAGGATCATTAACTGTGCAAGAGGTGGTATTATCAATGAGAAAGACCTTTACGATGCACTTATAGAGGGTAAAGTTGCTGGTGCAGCGCTTGATGTATTTGAAAAAGAACCTCCTGAAAACAACCCTCTCCTTACACTGGATAATGTAATCTTTACCCCTCATCTCGGCGCTGTTACTAAAGAGGCACAGGAGAATGTTGCGATTGCTGTTGCAGAACAGATTGTAGATTATCTCGTCCATGGTACGATAAGAAATGCGGTTAATTTCCCGTCTATTCCCGCTGACCAGGTGTCAAGGCTTCAGCCTTATATAAATTTGGCTGAAAAGCTCGGCGGGTTTGCATCTCAGATATTCGAGGGTGGTGTTACTGAGATGATGATTGAATATAGAGGAGATGCTGCTGAAATAAACAGTGCTCCAGTTACCATAGCTTCGATAAAAGGATATCTTACACCTATCCTCTTGGAAACAGTAAACTTTGTCAATGCACCATTCATTGCAAAGGAACGCGGTATAGAAATTAAAGAAACAAAAAGCAGCGATGCGGGTGATTATCAGAGTATGGTGACAATCAGGCTTAAAGCAAAGGACAAAGAAGGCTATTTTGCAGGGACCCTCTTCAGTAAGAAAAATCCTCGTATTGTTGGTGTTGATAGTTTTAAGGTCGAGATCGTACCTGAGGGGGAGCTTCTCTTCATCTATAACAATGACAAGCCTGGTGTTATAGGAAATATCGGGACACTCCTGGGCAGAAATAAAATCAACATCTCAAGGATGCATTTTGGAAGGGAGGCTCCTGGAGGTATGGCAATCTCAGTAGTCACTATTGATACTCACGCACCACAGAAAATCATTGAAGAGATTAAGAAGCTCCCGAATATTCTTTCAGTGAAACAAATAACTCTCTGAGCGAGACAATAATATGCCTAATGTTGTAGTAGTAGTTGGTGTACAGTGGGGGGACGAGGGTAAAGGGAAAATAGTCGATTTTCTCTCTGAAAAAGCAGATGTCATCGCGAGATATCAGGGAGGACATAATGCAGGCCATACTGTTGTCATCAAGGAAGAAAAGTTCATACTCCATCTTATTCCTTCAGGAATACTCCATGAAGACAAGATTTGTCTTATAGGGAATGGTGTAGTTGTTGACCCCGCAGCACTTTTAGAAGAAATTAAAGGACTCAGAAATAGGGGAGTGTATGTTGGTAAGAACCTTTTTTTGAGTAAAAATTCACATCTCATCATGCCCTACCACAGAGTCATAGACAAAGAGAGTGAAAGATTCAGAGGCGCAAAGAAGCTCGGGACGACAGAGCGTGGCATAGGCCCTGCGTATATTGATAAAGTTGCGAGGACAGGTATTAAGATTGTTGATCTCCTTCAACCAAAGGTATTTATGGAAAAGTTGGGGACAAATCTTCAAACCATTAATTTTCTGGTTGAAAACCTCTATAAAGTTCCAGGCTTTGATAGTAAAAAAATATATGATGAATATATGGGTTATGCCAGGGAACTTTCAGCATATATTGCAGATACAGACATCATAATCAATAAGGCAATCTCTGATAAAAAGAATGTGCTGTTTGAGGGTGCACAGGGCACACTCCTTGATGTTGACCATGGAACATATCCCTATGTCACTTCTTCAAATCCGATTGCAGGTGGTGCATGTATAGGACTTGGTGTCGGACCAACAAAAATCTCTAAGGTCTTTGGTGTCTCAAAGGCTTATACCACAAGAGTCGGAGGGGGGCCTTTTCCTACAGAAATAACTGGTCCTCTTGGCGACAGGCTCAGAGAAGTTGGTGGAGAATACGGCGCATCGACAGGGAGGCCAAGAAGATGTGGATGGCTGGATATGGTAATACTCAGACACTCGGCCAGGATTAATGGACTTACAGGCATTGTGATCACAAAGCTTGATGTGCTCGACGGCATAGAGGTAATAAAAGTCTGTACTTCCTATAAATATAATGGGAAAATATATGAAGAGTTCCCCAAAGAAATTAATATCTTTGAGGAGTGCGAACCTATCTACGAAGAGGTAAAAGGATGGAGCACGAGTACGGCTGGCGTAAAAGATTTTCATAAACTCCCGGAGGAAGCAAAAGCTTACTTGAAAAGGATTGAGGAGATGCTGGGAGTGGAGATTCAGATGATCTCAACCGGTCAAAAGAGAGATGAACTTATCATGCTTAAAGAACAATTTTAGTGCACAAAAGACAGCATAAAAGATACCCGAAGAGGCTTGAAGTAAAATTCAGTTCGGGTGGGCAAACATTTGTTGGTATATCAAGTAATCTGTCAGAAAGTGGTCTTTTTATCAGAACCAAAAACTGTTTTGTCATTGACTCCATTATTGATATCGAGTTGGTGATGCCAGATGGCCAACTATCACATCTTAAAGGACGTGTCGCAAGAGCAACCAAAACACCATTGGCATCGTTTAAAAACGGTATGGGCATAGAACTCGTAGAGAAAGACACGGCTTATTTAAATTATCTGAAAAACTTTTCTGAGGAAACAGGCACTGATGCAGAAAATAACGCTTTGCCGGAATTTCAAATAGTATCCTGTCCAAACTGCGGAGTGAAAAATAAAGTCTTAAGCACGAAACTTTCTCTTAGTCCCAAATGCGGTAAATGTAGTGCTTCCCTTTTATTATAGTGAAATGCCTTGATCTCAAAATTTTTAAACATACTCTATCCCTTAAAATGCCCGTTATGTCAAAGCACACCCGAAGTATTTTATCATTCACCAATCTGTGCCTCCTGCTGGTCTAAGATAGATCGATACACCGGTCCATCGTGCAGAATATGTTCAATGCCTTTTACCTCAGAATATTCAGAAGTGTGTGGACAGTGTCTGAAAAAAGCCCCTCCATTCTCCAAGACTATAAATTACGGGCTTTATGAGGGAGCGCTCGCAGAGGCGATAAACCTTCTCAAATTTCATGGGTTAAAAAGATTTGCAAAGCCACTCGGACAGGCACTGTCAAATCTTAGTCCAGCCGATGTACAGGGCATCATACCGGTTCCTTTAAGCATAAAAAGACTGAGAGAAAGAGGTTTTAATCAGTCTCTTCTTATCGCAAGGGTAATATCGAAAAAGAAAAGGATTCCTCTTTTTATGGATGTGCTGATGAAGACAAATGAAACACCTCCACAGACAGGCCTGTCCGCACATGAACGGCTGTCAAACCTTAAAAACGTATTTAAGGTTAATGGCAATGTGAAAGGGCTTCGACTCCTGCTTGTTGATGATGTGATGACGACAGGAGCAACAGTTACAGAGTGCTCGAAACAACTCATGAAAGCTGGCGCAAAAGAAGTGATTGTCCTTACCCTTGCACGGTCAAGTATGATGTGATGTGATATAATTTATCTGATGTCTGATATTGATTCATTTAGAGAAAAACTGCAAGCTTTAATCACAAAGTTCGAAAAAGACAAAACCCACTATCTTTCAAAAGGCTATCCCGAGGCACAGGTAAGGATAGATTTCATAACTCGTATCCCTCGTTAACAAGATGCTTGATTTGCACAAAAAGAAAAACTCTTTACCACCATCAGCAGAGAGAGAAAAGGTGGAACGAGAGATTGTAGTGACGGATGAGAAGATTGATGAAATTGTTTATGGGCTTTATGGGATAACGGTTAAGGAGATGAAGATTCGGGTGGATGATTTTAAAGGAGTATTAAGGTAGAATAAGGCAAAGAGATAAAAGAGGCTCTTCAACATACAATCAAAGCATTTATACATAAATTAAAGTGACTTTCAGGAAAAGATATGAATATTAAGGGAGGCAAGATAGTGGCAAAGCTTAAGAATCTATTTCTTTTAATAACATTGTTGTTATTCACGGGATGTGCACAGCTCATACAAACCTATAACATAGAAAGTGCTGATTCAATACCAAAAGTTACTTACAGCACCTATCTTTTTATTTCTGGTGAAGCCGGAAGGTTAAGGGTTGCCTTTTTGAAAAATCCTGAGAGCGATATAGAAGTTGTCCCTTACTCACTTCAGATAATGAATACAATTGGTTCATTTCAAGATGCGATGGACTTTATGAGGAAAGGGAGCGGGTATAAAGATATAGAAATCCAGGGGGTAACTTATAAGGGTAAAACAATAGGATATCTGCTCACCTATTCCACTCATATTTTTTTAAAGCAATTAATAGAGGTGGACTTCTTTGAGCGTAATGGGAAGATTTATTTCTCGGTCCAGGAAAAGACTATAACAAGTTAAAGATATCTATAAGTTTTATTTTAACCGCCTTGCAGGAATGGTTTCTTTTACTCGTCAGTATTCTAACCTTTTTAGTTTCTATCCAGTGAGAGGGGTTCAGTCTTAATTTTAAACGGCTTAAACGCAACAAAAATAAATTCCCATTCTTTATAACATTATAATCATCAGTTTATGCAGGGATTAATATATTTTCTTGACTTTGACCCTCAAGGTAAGTATCCTATTTTTCTGAAAAATTGGTTGATACAAAATGTTAAAACCATGAATATCAAAACATCCTCAATAGTACTCTTGTCTGAAAAAAGCTTATACCATGTTTCAGTAGTAGACCACGTAAAAATAACTTTATGGAGTAGAGGACATTAATAAATTAATCTATGAAAAGGAGGAGTATCATGAAAAATCCATATGTCTTTACGATTAAGACAACTGTACTCGTCACCGTCTTTATTCTTTTCATTGCTTCTGGTTCTGCCCTTGGTGCTGGATTTGCACTTGTTGAGCAAGGTGTAAGTGGTCTTGGAAATGCATACGCAGGAGGTGCTGCGAGCGCTGAGGATGCGACCACAGTGTTTTTTAATCCAGCTGGCTTGACACGGCTTGATGGTCAGCAGTTCATTGTAGGATCACATATAATTATACCGTCTGTGAAATTTCATAATGAGGGTTCTACTCATGTGTTACAGGGGGTTACTACAGTGCCTCTCCTCGGAGGCAATGGCGGCGACGGAGGTGTTACCAAGCTTATACCTAATATGTATTTTAGCAAAAAACTCAGTGACCGCTTTACAGCAGGAATAGGTATTAACGTGCCCTTCGGCCTTGCCACAGAATATGACAACACATGGGTAGGACGTTACCACGCTATTGAATCAGATGTACTGACTATAAATATTAACCCGGCTGTTGCTTATAAAATAACTGAGAATTTCAGTATTGGTGCGGGTATTAGTGCACAGTATCTCAAAGCAAAACTCTCTAATGCCATTGATTTTGGGACTCTTGATGCGATTGGCGCTTTTGTACCTTTTGGGATCCCCCCTGGTGGACTTGGGCTCACGCCTCAATTGAATGATGGCTTTGTCAAGCTGGACGGTGATAGCTGGGGTTTTGGGTATAATTTCGGAATCCTCTTTGAATTTGATAAAAACACCCGCATAGGAGCAGCCTATCGGTCCCGCATAAAACATACCTTGAAAGGAGATGCTGAATTTTCAAGTACTCCTGGAGGACTCGGTCCTTATCCTGTTTTCAAAAATACCGGTGTGGAAGCAGACATCACATTGCCTGACAGCCTTTCTGTCAGTTTCTTTCACCAGTTCAATCCTCAGTGGAAGATTATGGCTGATTTCACATGGACACACTGGAATCTTTTCAAGGAGTTACGGGTCAACTTTGACAACCCTTACCAATCTCCTTCAGTTACTACCGAAGAATGGCAGGACAGCTATCGCTATTCGCTTGGTTTGACATATTCTCCTAACAGTAACTGGACCTTTCGAGTTGGTACAGCATATGACACAGCAGCAGTTCCCAATGAACAACGGCGCACTCCACGTATTCCTGATGAAGACCGCATATGGACAGCATTCGGTATAGGGTATAAATTTTCTAAAACAGTCAGTGTTGATATTGGCTATGCACACCTCTTTATCAAAGATCCAAAAATCGACAAAAACCCAACAGGTGAAGATGCAGTACGCGGTGGGTTAAAAGGAACGTATGATTCTTATATCAATATTGTGAGTGCACAGCTTAATATAAACTTTTAGGAATCTCTGTAGAAAAACCTGTGCGAATATAAATTTATCAGTTTTAAAAAATATAGTTTCTGCATACATGATTAAAAAGGATTAATATGCTTCTCCATCAACATTTTATAAAAATAGCAAAAAGTTATGGGAGCAAGCTTGCCTTTATTGACCGTACCTCGGATAAAAAAGTAACCTATTCTAAAGCTCTCATTGCCTCACTTCTTCTTGCGGAAAAGTTCAGAAAATATGAGAAGGGCTTTATCGGAATTATGATCCCAAGCTCTGCAGGCTGTGCGCTATCGATTCTTGGTGCCTTGATGAGCGGGAGAACGCCGGTCATGGTCAACTACTCGACCGGGGCTGCAAATAATGCAAAGTATGCACAGAAGAAATGCAATTTCAAGACGATCATTACCTCAAAGGCACTTATTGAAAAGATTAATTGCCCTATTGTTGATGGAATGATTTTTATTGAAGACATCATGGAAGGGGTTTCCAGGGGAGATAAACTTAGGGCCGCATTAGTATCAAAACTACCAACTGCTCTGATTTTTAAAATGATTCATGCTGGCAATAAAGATGACAATCTCGTCATATTATTCACAAGTGGTAGTGAAAAGGATCCTAAGGCTGTTCAGTTAACTCACCGCAATATAGCGTCAAATATTGAAAGTTTTAGCATGGTGTATGAAATGTCTGACAGAGATATTGTGCTTGCGAACCTTCCTTATTTTCATGTCTTTGGCCTTACAGTCAATCTCTGGACACCCCTCTTCCATGGTATGACAATTGTCTCTTATGCCAATCCCTTAGACTATAAAATGATCTGCACTATTATCCGGGAAGAAAAACCAACAATAATGGTGGGCACCCCGAGTTTTTTGTGGGGCTACGTTCGAAAATCAGAGCCTGGTGATTTCAAGAGTATTCGTGTTGTAGTAAGTGGTGCAGATAAATGTCCGGATGCATTGCGAACAGAATTTCGTGAAAGACACGGGATGACTCTTTATGAAGGGTATGGAGCAACTGAGACATCTCCGGTTGTATCAGTGAACACCCCTGAACACAACAAACCCGGGAGCATTGGGAAAGTCGTTCCAAATGTACAGGTACGGATAGAAAATTATGAAACCGGCGGTAATTGTAAACCTGGAGAAATAGGGAGAATTATGGTAAAGGGAGATCTGGTGATGAAGGGGTACCTAGATGACTTTGAAGAGACGTCAATGC
>JAOUJR010000330.1 GCA_029883145.1 Nitrospirota bacterium | reverse complement strand
GACAGGTTAAGGTTAAGGTTAAGGAAGATATAAATGAAACAAAACATGTTTTATTTGACATACTTTCTTTTTGGTTATACAATGTATATACAATGAATAAAAGGAGGAATGTATGATCAAAAAGATGGTCTCACACGGAAACAGCGCTGCGCTGATTATTGATAAGCCGATCCTTGAAATTCTCAAGATAGACATGGATACTCCCCTTGAGGTTTCAACAGACGGCAAAAACCTTATTATCTCGCCTGTGCAGGATGCAAAACGGGAGGCAAGGTTTCGTGCTGCGCTCCAGAAGGTGAACAAAAAACACGAAAAGACCCTCAGAAAGCTTGCGAAAAGCTGACAAAAGAAAATTTTGCTGAAATTTTGCGAACACTTGCCAATTAAGAAGAGTTAAAAACCTCGTCGCATAGAATTATGGTAAATTCTATTTGCAAATCTAAATATAAGGTTGAGGATGAGATAGCTAAGATAAAACAGGTTAAGGTTGAGGTTAAGATGAATAAGATAAACCAGGGGAGATTAAGGGGGCAACCCCCATATTTTCATATCTCTTCTCCGGAACAGCCACGATAGTGTCTCTCATCTGTAATTAATAAATTCGATATAAAAATCGAAATCTTTTTCCTTCAGCATCATTATGACTGACTGGAGATCGTCTATCTTCTTCGCCCTGACACGTATCTGGTCTTTCTGGATTTCAGACTGGACCTTTAGTTTCATATCCTTGATAAGCTTCACAATATCCTTGGACTTTTCAGCAGGTATGCCCTGTTGGAGGCCTACAACCTGCCTTACCGTATCACCTGCCGCTTTTTCGATCTTCCCGTAGTTTAAAGATTTCAGTGAGACATTTCTCTTCACGAGCTTACCCTTGAGGATATCCGTCAGACTGTTGAGTTTGTAATTATCGTCCGCGATGAGCGTGATCTCCGCCCTATCTTTATCAAGGTCAATTCTGCTTTTGCTTCCTTTGAAGTCAAACCGCTGACTTATTTCTTTCCCAGCCTGCTGCACAGCATTCGCTACTTCCTGCATATCGACTCTGCTGACAATATCGAATGAATGTTCGTCCGCCATAGGAATCTCCCCTTTAAGATGAGATAATATTAAGAATTATCACCATTTTATCTATCCAGGTCAAGTATCTTAAGTAAATCAGTAAGAACAAATAAAGAGTCGCGTCTCCACATTAAAAAAGATATTAAGGGATTCAGAAATTTAAGAAAAAGGTCAGAGCCTTGCCATCATCAGCAGTGCATTCTCATCAGGGTCGCCATAATAATTTTTCCTGACAGATTCAACCTTAAACCCGAAGATTTCATAGAATTTTTGCGCATCGGTGTTTGAAGACCTTACTTTCAGATACAGAAAAACACAGCCTTTTTTTTTCAACTCCCTCATCGCTTCATTCATCAGTAGTGTTGCAACACCCTGTCTTCTGAAATCCTGATGCACCGCAAGGTTCAGGATATGAGATTCGTGATGCAGGTAATTTACACAGATGTATCCGATAACATTTTCCTCAAATACCGCAACTTTTGAAAATGCATTTTTTTGTACATTTCATTGAGAAAAGATTGTCTGGACCAGGGTGTACTGAATGAAATCTGTTCAATTTCCACTATGGCAGGAATGTCGTCTTCCTGCATATCACGGATGATCAGCTTATGCATTCCACCAATTCAATTTTAACACATTCTTTTTTCGGATCTTCTCACAGCTTCTTTTACGCCTTACGATTTACCTGCAATAACCCTCATCGAACCGGTGCATATCCTCCGGGTATTCCATTCTTAGAGAACACGATCTGCCACACCTGCAGGCATCGTGACCTGAAGGTACCGGCGCTGCTCAGGAGATAGTATTTCCACATGCGATAGAAGCGTTCGTCATAGAGCTCATGCAATGCATCCCAATTCTGGTCGAAGTTATTGAACCACGACATTAGCGTAGGGTCGTAGTAAGGACCGAAATTGTGCCAGTCCTCGATGATGAAAAGCTTTTCAATTGATTCACTGATTTGCTTCATGGAGGGGATCATCGAGTTCGGAAAGATGTACTTGCCGAGCCACGGATCAACGGTAACATGCGAGTAACTATCTCCAATGGTTTGCAGCAGGAAGATTCCTTCGTCCCTCAGGCACCTGTGCACAACCTCTATATACTTCCTATAATTTTTATAACAGACATGCTCAAACATGCCAATAGAGACGATGTGATCGAATGATTCATTCACTTCCCTGTAATCCTGGAGCCTGATCTCAACAGGCAGCCCTGCACATAATTCCCGTGCAAGCATTGCCTGCTCCCTTGAAACGGTGATGCCGACTACACTCACCCTGTATCGCTCTGCCGCATATGCGGCAAATCCCCCCCAACCGCAGCCGATATCGAGCACCCGGTCCCCGGTCTGAAGCCTTAGCTTCCTACAGGTCAGATCTAACTTTGCTTCCTGAGCCTCGTCGAGATTCCCGGCATTCTTCCAGTAGCCGCAGCTGTAGACCATCCGCCTGTCGAGCATTCTCCTGAAGAGCTCATTACCAAGATCATAATGTCTCTCCCCGACCATGAATGCCCTTGACCTGCTCGCCAGGTTGAAAACAACCGACTTAAGGATTTCAATCTTGAGTTTCAGATTTCTTTTGACCACCTCTTCAGGCCGTATAGGCATGAGTCTGCAGAAGAACTCATCAAGACGGTCGCTTTCCCACCATCCGTCCATAAAGGATTCACCGAGACCGAGGCTCCCGTAACTGAGAACCCTTTTGAAGAACCGCTCATCCTTTAT
>JAOUJR010000329.1 GCA_029883145.1 Nitrospirota bacterium | reverse complement strand
TTGATATGTAATTCTTCTGGTGGATATTCATTCCCTTGTTCACCGCCCCCTGGCCCTGCAGCTATATTACGTTCTACTCTTTCCATAATTTCACCGCATTTCGGACATATTATTTCTTCAGACATCTATTCCTCCTTTCAATCAGAAGTAATTTCATCTAAAAATTCTTCATAATTATCGAATTCTTTTGTCTCGGCGTTATCGAACTGAACTGCTATTTTCCCAAAGTTGGGCATTAATTCATTAAAAAATTTCCTCCTATCTTCATCATAATAAAACATTTTTTCTCGAGCATGGCCTTCATATATTCCTGCAGAAAACAATCCAATATTTTTTGGATGGTTTTAACTTCAATTTTTATACAAAGATATCTTGAAATTTGACCTTTATAATAATGACGACGTGCCTCAGTAAAAACTTTAAAGGGAACATTTCTTATTTCATCTTTTCTCATCTTCCCCTCCTTTCCTGAGAAATTTATTTAACTCTAATCGCCTCTCTATCGAGGCGTCAATACGCAGCATCTATATAATTAGCCCTCTCCCTTTTGGGAAACAAGCATTGGCTTACAAAGAGGGGGAGAGGGCCTGTGCTGGAGGTACCCCTTCTTTTTTAAAATATGTCCAGCCAGCCAACTTTTCAATGTCTTCCAACGAAATGTCCTATAATTGCCTCTTTTTACCTTTTTTTACCGATTCAATGAAGACCGATCCCCCTTCACATCTATCCTTCCAGTCACAAAACTCAATAAAAGTTTAAAGTGGAATAAAGGTTTCTATTGCATACTGAGCATTTGTAGAAGTATACATCTATCGAAACTGTATTCTTTATATTGAATGCCGGTTTTGAAAGATTATTAGTCTCGCAAACAGGGCATTTTGCTTCATGAATCTGAAGAGCATGTCTGCATCTCGAGCAAATTTTATTAAGTCTTTTCAATTCATCTCTCTTAGGAAGTTTAAATTTGTCTTTTTTTAAAATCATCTTTTTATGAAGTTTTTTAAGCTCTTCATTTGGACATGTGTTCATCCACCATAAGTCACAGTTTTGCATAAATATAGCTTTCACTTTCAACCCCTTATTAAATTTTTCTTTTCCTCTCGTTCGTCTTCTCTATCGAGGTGGTCAACGTTCAGCGGCAATACAATTAGCCCTCTCCCTTTGAGGTAAAGAAACATGGGGAAAACAAGGAGGCTGTGAGAGGACCCCTTCTTTATTTAAAAAGATAAGCAGCCGCCGGAAAAATTTCAATGATTCTCAGCAAAATGTCCTTTTATTCCCCTTTTTTCCCTTTTCTGAGAATCCCCTTCCTTAACCCGTTCTATTTTGGAAGTAATCTGGACTGGAAATGATGTCAAATTGTGATTAAATCTTAAATCCCGCTAGTATTTGAAGGGAACAGGTTTTTATTGTTTGGAAATAAGGGTAATACTCACCTGACGTAAGAAGGTTTCTTTGACCAAGATTATATCTTCCTTCGAGAAAGCATGAAACCTTTGATACCTTCATCTCAAAACCCATTCCTAAAACAAGACCGAAGTCAAATCTTTTTGTATATCTCAATATGTTTTCTTCGATCTCAAAATAACCAGACTCTCCTGTTTCAATGGTTTTTCTAGAATGAGATAGGATAATCGAGAATTCACCGCCTCCGATAATATAAGGGAAAGGATGAGGAAGAAACCTTGTTTTAACCAGTATTGGGAGGCTGACTCCATTCATATAATAAGCTTCTGTTATTGTACTAAAAAAAGGTGTGTAAAATGTAAAAGTACTTCCCCTTTGGGAATACACTACATCAATTTCAATAGCAATTTTATCATTTAGATTAAATTCAGTTCCTATTCCAGCAAGAAATCTTGTCTTACTATTTCGAAAGGGGCTACGAAAAAAATTAACATCCTCAGCCCGATACCGTTCACTTGGGAACCAATGAGAATAACTGGAGATATTGAATCCTCCGATTAGTTTAATCTGTTGGGCGTAAGCTCCAGAGGCGAAGATAAAAATGAGAATTATAAATAAGCATTTTTTCATTTTAACCTCCCTTTATTCCTTTATTAATTCTATTACTACTGTATATAAATAGTCAATTGTTGAAGCATAGATATCTGCTCAGCGTCCTATCTGATCCCGGGGGCCTCCGGGTTCCGCGCGCCTCTCTAACATTTCAGGCATAAAACTCAGATAAATCTTTTAGTGGAATAAAGTTTTCTTCCGCATTGAGAACATTCGTAATTATATATTTCCATCGAACCTATTTTCCCCATATATAATATAGGGGCATGAAGATCAGTACCTTCACAAATCGGACATTTTTTTTCTTTAATATGGAGTGCACGAGTGCAATTAGAGCAGATCTCATTAAGGTTGTTTAATTCTTCTCCATTAGGAAGTTTAAATTTCTTTCCTTGTAATATTTTATTCATATATAATTCTCTGAGTTCTTCATTTGG
Source organism: Nitrospirota bacterium (assembly GCA_029883145.1). Classification (GTDB taxonomy): domain Bacteria; phylum Nitrospirota; class Thermodesulfovibrionia; order Thermodesulfovibrionales; family SM23-35; genus VGWZ01. The sequence continues at coordinate 347 of JAOUJR010000329.1, read as the reverse complement.
ACAAGTTTTCTTATCCCAGAACTCACAATATTGTAGAAATATAGCTTTCACTTTCAATCTCCCCTTTTAAATTTCTCTTTCCCCCGCTCGTCTTTATTAGGCCTTATATATCTCTATTCTATTTTTCACATAGAGCCCCTCTGTGAGATTTGACTCCCGAGGGGAATATCGTGAGGGGCTGTGAGTAGAAATGCCAATCTTGATTATTAAATATCATCTCGATATGAAGATATCAACCATGATTTATCGAGTATAAAATGAGTATTGAAAATACGCATTTAAAACTGTTCGGTCTCCTGAGAATTTTATTGAGAAACGGGCGCAATCATGACGGGAAATAAGGTGGT
>JAOUJR010000328.1 GCA_029883145.1 Nitrospirota bacterium | reverse complement strand
AGACATCTCGCAGAGAGGGAGTCTGAATTCCTCCTGAATTTTGCCCATTATTGCAAGTGCTGTCTTTGCAGGTATTGGATTTGTCTCTATGAACATCGCTGCATTGAGAGGCTCAAGTTTATAATGGATTGCCCTTGCTTTATCATGCTGTCCCTTCATCCACAAGGAACACATCTGTGAAACATCTTTCGGAGCAACATTTGCTGTAACAGAAATTACACCTTTACCGCCTAATGCAAGGAGAGGGAGTGTGGTAAAGTCATCTCCCGAGACAACAGTTATCCTGTCTCCGCAAAGCCTTATAACCTCACTCACCTGTTTCATATCGCCTGTCGCTTCTTTTATCGCAACAATATTTTTAATCTCTGCAAGACGGGCAACAGTTGGTGGAAGCATGTTCACCGCAGTTCTTCCTGGTACATTATAGAGAACTATAGGTATATCAACTGCCTCTGCAACTGCCTTGTAGTGCCTGTAGAGACCTTCCTGTGTGGGCTTGTTATAGTACGGTGTAACAAGCAGGGCTGCATCTGCACCTGATTTTTTAGCCTCTTTTGTGATCATTATCGTCTCATCAGTCGCATTTGCACCTGTCCCTGCAATCACAGGAATCCTTTTATTCACCGTTTTTACCGTCAAATCAATGACCCTGTAATGCTCTTTATAATCGAGGGTTGCAGCTTCACCTGTTGTGCCACATGGCACTATAGCATTCGTTCCCTGAGCTATATGCCATTCTATTAAATCGCCAAGGGCCTTCTCATCAACCTTCCCCTTTTTAAAGGGTGTCACAATCGCTACTATTGATCCCTTAAACATAGTTTCCTCCTTTTTGTGAAACATACTATATATTTAAATGTTAACAATACCTTCAAAAACCTCTACAGCAGGACCTGTCATATAAACGTGGTTATCCTCTGCCCACCCTATAAAAAGATCCCCACCAACGAGGTGAATTGTTACTTTCTTTCCCGTAAGACCTTTGATGTTTGATGCCACTGCTGCAGCCGAAGCACCGGTCCCGCAGGCCATGGTCTCACCCGATCCCCTTTCCCAAACCTTCATATTTATCTCTGCTGTATTAAGGACATCTATGAATTCTACATTTGTCCTTTTAGGGAATATGGGATGATTTTCTATCATTGGTCCATAGTATGCTACCGGGAAATTTGAGACATCGTCAACCACAATAATTGCATGTGGATTCCCCATAGAGACACAGGTGATATTGAATACCCTGTCGTCAATTTGCAGCGGATAATCTATAACCGCTGATGGGTGATGGGTGATGGGTGACGAGATGCTCACATTGACAGGTATTTTCTCCGGTTCAAAAATTGGCTCTCCCATATCAACTTTCACCATATCGCCTGCCCTTTCAGGCCTGATAATACCAGCGAGGGTTTCAATATCAAGAAAATTCTTATTTGAAAGGTTTCTGTCCCATATATATTTTGCAATGCATCGTATCCCATTCCCACACATCTCTACTTCACTGCCATCTGCATTGAAAATCCTCATTTTAAAGTCTGCGATATTTGAGGAATAAAGAAGCAGGAACTGGTCAGCACCAACTCCAAAGCGCCTATGGCAAAGGCTTTTTGAAAGCTCTGACAGGTTATCAAGTTTTGTGTGCCTGCAGTCAATAAGAATAAAGTCATTACCGAGGCCGTGCATCTTTGTGAAGTGTATATTCATTTTAAAAACGGCGGGGTTCTATCATTTCTTATAAGGTCACTGTATGTTTCACGTTTCCTTATTAAAGAATGTTTTCTCCCTTTAACCATGACCTCCGCGGGTCTTGGACGGCTGTTATAATTTGAACTCATAGAAAATCCGTACGCACCAGCCCCCATGACAGCGAAATATTCCCCCTGTTTTACACCTTCAATTTCCCTATCCTTTGCAAGAAAATCGCTCGACTCACATATCGGGCCAACAACGTCAACAAAAACTTTTCTTCTCTTTCTTCTGGTAACAGGAATTATATGGTGATATGCATCATAAAGTGACGGTCTTATCAGGTCATTCATCCCTGCATCCACAATTATGAATTGCCTATCCTCACCTTCTTTCAGATAAAGTGTCTTTGTGATAAGTATGCCTGCATTGCCAACTATGGATCTACCCGGCTCCATTATTAATGTAACCTGTCTGTTTTTGAGGAGAGGAATGAGATTTTTTGCGAGGTCTTTCGGAACAGGAGGCTCCTCATTTCTATAAGAAATACCAAGTCCGCCTCCAACATCAAGATATTCTATCTTCACTCCATAAGCAATAAGTTTATCCATAAGAATAAGTATTCTCTTTAAGGCATCAACAAATGGAGAGACTTTTGTGATCTGAGAACCTATATGCTTGTGAATTCCGATAACATTAATATTCTTAAGTTTCGATGCAATCCGGTAATTTTCCAGAGCGTCATCTATCGGTATGCCAAATTTATGTTTTTTTAACCCTGTTGCGATGTAAGGATGTGTCTCAGGATCAATGTCAGGATTAATTCTTAATGCAACCGGAGCCTTCATTTTAATTATTCCAGCAACTCTGTCAATCTCTCTGAGCTCATTTTCAGACTCCACAATGAACATAAGTATTTTCGACTTCAGCGCAAATAGTATTTCTTCTTCTGTCTTCCCAACACCGGCGTACACTATCTTTTTCGCTGGAATGCCTGCCTTCAAAGCAGTGTACAGTTCACCACCAGAGACGATATCAGCACCGCCACCATTTTTCCCAAATAATCTAAGGATCGAACTGTTTGAGTTAGCCTTGATCGCAAAACAGATTATGTGAGGGTAGCC
>JAOUJR010000327.1 GCA_029883145.1 Nitrospirota bacterium | reverse complement strand
CAAAAGCCGGCAATGCTTTATTAAAGCAGCAAAATTATCTGATACTCCAATCATACCGGTGGAAATCCCTTTTGAAGGCACTACATTGCCTGGGTATCTATGTCTGGTCGATAATTCAGGAGTCAAAAGACCACTCCTTATCATTCAGACGGGCTTTGATGGCACTGCAGAAGAGCTTTATTTTCAGAACGCATACTTCGCACTTAAAAGGGGCTACAACTGTCTGCTTTTCGAAGGGCCAGGACAGGGCCGGGTTATCCGTGAACAGAAAATACCTTTCAGGCCAAACTGGGAAACTGTGGTGACACCAGTTGTTGACTTTGCCTTAAAACAGAAAGAGGTTGATCCTGAAAGAATCGCACTGATGGGAATCAGCTTTGGAGGTTACTTTGTCCCACGTGCTGCAGCCTTTGAACACCGTATCAAGGCTTGTATTGCCAATGGAGGGGTCTATGATTTCCATGCTGTTACCCGATTGACGCCGGATGAAGAGGATCTCCTTGATACCAAAGAGGGTTCTGAAGAGATTGATAAAGAGATCTACAAACAAATGAAGACCAACCCGTCAATGCGATGGGTTTTCGGAAATGGTATGTTTACCTTCGGAGCAAAGTCTCCAGGTGAATGGTTGCGCATGACAAGACCATATACAATGAAAGGTACTGCAGACAAAATCAAATGTCAAATGCTTGTTGTTGATTCTGAAGAGGACAAGGATATGCCGGGACAGGCAAAACAGTTGTATGATGTCCTCAAATCTTCAAAGGATTTTATGCTTTTTACAAAAGAAGAAGGTGCTGAAGAACACTGCCAGATTGGTGCAGTTACTTTATCTAATGAACGTATACTCGATTGGCTTGATGATACGATGAAAAAGATAAATTAAATTAATAAAGGGAGATACCCTTTTTAGAATAGAAGGGATGGAAAAAGGTGTTAACTACAATAGGATAGTGACTGAATCAGCAAAATCATGAAGGAAATAATCTATAAACCAATAGGCATAATCCATTCTCCTTTTAAAGATGTAAAAGGAATGCCCATACAAACAACTGCTGCTAAGGTCTTGCAGGCACTATAGAAATCAAACCGGAATATGCTGATGGTCTCAAGGATATCGAAGGATTTTCACATATCATCTTGATTTATCATTTTCATCGCTCCAAAGGGTACTCATTAGAGGTGAAACCATTTATTGACGATCAACTCCGTGGTGTCTTTGCAACGAGGGCTCCAAGACGGCCAAATTCAATAGGCTTGTCTGTGGTCAGGCTTGTAAAGGTTGAAGGTTCTACTCTTCATATTGAGGATGTAGATATTGCAGATGGCACATCATTACTGGACATAAAACCCTATGTACCTGAATTCGATGTCCATGAAGTTAAGCAAATAGGATGGCTTTCAGAAAAAGCAAATAAGATACATGAAGTGAAGGCAGATGAAAGGTTTAAATAACTATAGAATCAAGGAGGTCAAGATGAAAGGTAAAATAAGTATAGTCTTAATGGTAACAATCGTATTTATATTTGTATTCGCTCAGGTGCCTCTGGCAGATCAGGCAAAAGAGAAATCTGCTGTAGATGCTTCCAAAGCATGGCTGAAATTAGTTGATGAAGGGAAATATGCTGAGAGCTGGAACAAAGCTGCACAGTATTTTAAGAACGCGGTGAACAAAGAACAGTGGAAGGCTTCGCTTGAGGCTGTCAGAACTCCACTCGGCAAAGTCCTGTCAAGAAAGCTCAAGTCCAAACAATATACAAAAACCCTCCCTGGTGCTCCAGATGGTGAATATGTTGTCATTCAGTATGAGACCTCTTTTAAAAATAAACAGCAGGCAATCGAGACAATCACTCCGATGCTGGATAAAAATGGGAAATGGAAGGTGTCAGGATACTATATAAAGTAGCTTAATTTTTTTAGTACACAATGTGTTATAATATTCTATGAGCATCATAGCCAAGAAAATTGGTAACAGAGAATATGCATATCTCGTAGTGAGGGAAGGGAAAAGAGTAATCCATAAGTACCTTGGTGCTATGGATAATCCGGATGTAGTTAAACTGGTTGCAGACAGAGAAGCAGCAACAACTGTTCCAAAAAATATTTCTTATCTATTCTGGGATACGAAAAGGGAGGGCATACACCTTAAAAGAAATGCGCGCTACATTATAGAGAGAGTGTTGGATTATGGTAATATTGACGCACTCGCATGGCTTCAAAGGGTATATCCTGTACAGGTTATTATCAATGTCCTGAGTCTGAGCAGAAATATCTCAGAGAAGTCTCGGAATTTCTGGAAGATATGGTTTGGAGTTTTGGATGCATAGGGAGTGTTTTCCCGAAGAAGGCTGGCAGGTCTTACGAGCCCTTAAGAAAATGCTCTCAAAGTATCATGCAATAATGGCAGGAGGCACTTCATTAGCTGTCCAGATAGGCCACCGGATATCAGAAGATTTAGACTTTTTTACTAATGAGGAGTTTCATATTGAATCTGTTATTTCAGCAATAAGAAAAACAAAGCTGCCCTTCCGCCTTATTTCAGAGGAAGAAGGCTCTTTGATTACAGAAGTAAAAGGAATAAAAATTTCACTGCTCAGATACGATTATCCTTTTTTAGATAAACCAGTCATCTATGAAGGCATTAAGATAGCAGGGATTTTGGATATTGCATCAATGAAAGTAATAGTAATCAGCCAGAGAGGAACAAAAAGAGATTTTGTAGATTTATACTTCATTTTGCAGGACATTCCTTTTCATAAAATTGCTGAACATATGGTAAAGCGTTTTGGTAAAGAGAGATTGAATCCAGTCTC
>JAOUJR010000326.1 GCA_029883145.1 Nitrospirota bacterium | reverse complement strand
GCAACACCTGTAATCCTGTGAATAAGCCATGCCAACGAACCTGTGTGCTATCTATAAATCATGAGATTAGCTTATGACGATTCCTGTATATTTTTTTTCGAGTTCTTCTTTAAGTCCTTTAAAGTCACCGGCACCCTTTGTCCTTATTATGACGTTTCGATAGCCTTCTTTTATCCTCTCGTAGGATGTGAGGATGCTCTGTAACATAAAACCATAGTTTCTCACAGTATCGGCTACTTCTTTGATAGAGCCAGGTCTGTCCTCTACAACTATATTGATCCTGTGTCCGCCACGTCTGATACCGGTAATATCAACGAGGGCGCGAAAGATATCTTTGTCAGATATAATCCCTACAAGTCTTTCGTTTTCTACAACAGGCAAACAACCGATGTTTTGATCATACATGATCATTGCTGCCTCTTCAATTGGTGCATCAGGCGTAGTGGTGATGACCTGCTTTTTCATCACCTCTTTGATCTTTGTTTTTGCAAGGAGATAATGGAGTTCATAGATATCAAGTGTTGTTGCTTTAGAAGGAGTAAACTCTTTGATGTCCCTGTCTGACAATATACCCCTTACCCTGTCACCTTCTACTACCGGAAGGTGTTTTATCCCATTTTCCTTCATCATTCTTACCGCATCTGAAATACTGTCATCAGGGGTTACTGCAAAAACATTTTTGGTCATCCAGTTTGATACAAACATATTCTCACCTCCTTAAATAAAAAGATACAAGATACACGATTCAAGATACATGATTAAAAACATGTATCCTGAATCGTGTATTATAACTTAAACACCCAGATAGGCTGTCTTGACATGTTCATCAATAAGTAATGATTCACCTGTCCCTTGAAGAACGATTTTCCCGTTTTCGAGCACATATGCCCTATCAGCTATTGAAAGGGTTTGTTTCACATTCTGTTCAATAATAAGAACAGTCGTGCCTTCTTCCCTTATTCTCTTTATCACATTAAATATGTTCCTCACAAGAATTGGAGCAAGCCCAAGAGAAGGTTCATCAAACATCATTAACTTTGGTTTTGACATCAGACCCCTCCCTATGGCGAGCATCTGTTGTTCTCCGCCGCTTAATGTCCCTGCAAGCTGTTTTTTTCGTTCTTTAATCCAGGGGAATAATTCGTATACCATCTCTTTGCTCTTTTCCCTATTAGCTTTTGCCTTTCCTTTTAGTGCTCCCATATCAAGGTTTTCTTCTACACTCATCTCCACAAAGAGCCTCCTCGCTTCTGGCACATGGGCTATTCCGGCTTCGGTGAGCTTGTAAGGGTCCATTTTATATATGGGCATGGTATCAAACACTATTTCACCCTTTTTAGGCTTTAAAATGCCTGATATTGTTTTTAAGGTAGTTGATTTTCCTGCTCCGTTTGCACCTATAAGTGCAACAATCTCTCCTTGCGTTACTTCGAAAGAAATACCCCAGATTACCTGAACATCGCCATAAAAAACGTCTATATTCTTTATCTCAAGCACTTTGTGCCTCTCCAAGATATGCCTCAATAACAAGAGGATTATTCGCTATTTCCTCAGGCGTTCCCTAGGCAATCTTTTCACCGTAATTCAATACAGCTATTTTGTCAGAAATAGACATAATAACTTTCATGTGGTGCTCGATAATTAATATCGTTACTCCCCTGTCCCTTATTTTTTTTATAATTTCGATAGACTCATTAAGTTCAGAAAAATTCAGCCCTGCACAGGATTCGTCGAAGAGAAGAAGTTCTGGTTTTGTCGCAAGTGCTCTCGCAATCTCAAGCTTTTTCCTCTTACCGAGAGGGAGCCCTTTTGATTTTATATTCCTGTCGTCGTAAAGGCCGGAAAATTTTAAAGCTTCAACGGCAATTTCTTCAGCCTGATCCTAACTCTTTGCCCTGAGGAAGGCTGAAGCAATGACATTATCAAGGACGGTCATCCTCTGTAAAGGTTTTACTACCTGGAATGTCCTTGCAATCCCCAGTCTGCATATCTGGTGAGGCTTGAGGTTGGATATTCTTTTCCCATTAAAGAGAACTTCACCCTTTGAGGGTTTGTAAAAGCCGTTCACCACATTAAAAAGTGTGGTCTTCCCTGCGCCATTTGGACCAATAAGGCCGAATATCTCTCCTTTATTCACACTAAAGGATACACTGTTAAGGGCTGCAAGTCCTCCGAAAAACTTAGAAACCCCTCTCACTTCAAGTAAAGACATTATGAAGTTCCCCCGATTCTGAAAATATTTTTAATTTTGGGAAAATCTCCGGCAATACCATTGGGGAGAAATATAATAATCACTATTAATAGTATTCCAAAAAAAGTCTGGTGTGCTGTACCAAGATAGGGGATAGACCTAATAAGTTCAGCGAGAAAAACCATAATTATCGCACCTATAATAGGTCCCCAATACATGGCAACACCGCCTACCATGACTACCATGATAGTGACAATTGATATGTCGTGTAATGCAAATACTACTTTCGGGTCAATGTATCCCATATAATTTGTATAAAAGGCGCCTGCAAACCCTGTGAGTATGCCACTCAGGCATAATGCAATGGTTTTATAAAAGGTTGTGTTTATCCCCAGTGATTCTGCAGCGTCCTGAGCCTCTCTAATTGCCACGAAATAATATCCAAGTTTAGACTCTATTACCTTCTTTACTAAAAAGAATGTTCCAGCTGCTATACCGCCTTGGGCAGCAGTGGAATGTGAGCGGGTAGGGTAGAGCTTTGTGAGCACTGCAACCGAACCATGCTTTGATGCCTCAATTGCAGCCCTGAGACCAGCAAGGCCAGAGCCGATAATGACTGTATCAAAAT
>JAOUJR010000325.1 GCA_029883145.1 Nitrospirota bacterium | reverse complement strand
ATATAAATAAGGCTCCTTGCTGCCTGAAGAGTTTCAAACTCCTCATTATTCTTTTTATGCAGAATGTAATGGATGGTGAGGAGGTCGCTCGGCACTAAGACCTCGCTCTTGCCGGCAAGCTTTTTAAAAAGAGGCGTCAGTAAGTATTCGGTTCTTATCTGATACCTTCTTTTCACTATATCTTGCAATACCTTTACAAGATAAATATGAATTGCTCCTGCTTCAACATATACCCTATTATCAGTCAAGACTTTCGCAATCGCTTCAGCCCTCATCGTGTCCCTTAAACGGAACCTTTCTGCATCAGCTCTTGCAAACCTCTTTACAGCATCAACCACTTCAAGGAAGGGATTCTTCAGGAAAGATTCATAGAAATGAAGCAGGGCTGCGGTTGCCTTCCTTTCCGCATCATATACCTCACTCATTACAGGAATATGTATTACATCTGATGGCTTTTTCCCGTCATTAAACATTTCGTAAATTTGCATAAGCTGCTCCATATACGGCTCTACGAGCAGGATCTGTTTGCCTTCGCGATAAAACTTACGGAGAAGTGTATAGTAACGTCGTGAAAACTCAGGGAATTCCATGCTTTCTTCTCTGATATAGTCATTGATGGATATTTTTATATCCAGCATGTCGGTAAACATCCGGTTCGGAGCTTCCTCGAGTATAATAACGTCATATTGTTCCATAAGCCTTCTCGCAAAGGGAAGGGATTCTATCCGATGCGAAGTAAAACCTATGGTAATGGAAGGGTTCATTATTTTATCTGAATTTAAACGAAAAGTATAATGTAATGCAATAGCTTACCCTGTCGAAATCGAATAAGAACAGACATTGAAGTTCCTCTTGACAATTTCCTGTCAAAGTTTATAAAGTATTTTAATATTGTTCTTTGATAGATAGGTAATTGTAAAAGTGTGTTTTCGAAAAAGGTAAACTCTGGGTAACCAGAGGGCACAAAGCCATCGGATCCTTATGGAGGGTTGTCTCTGATGTATAAATAGGACAGCCGGGCTGCCGAAGAAACAGCGCTTATCCTGGAGTTATCTTTACATGGAAAGGCCTGTTTCCCTTTGAGGGAAACAGGCCTTTTTTGCTTTGAGAGCATTTAAAGGGAGAATGTGGAGGAAAATATGAAAGAGAGTGCTATTTCTTTTCAAGAGGAAAATGATAGAGGGAACGGTAAGAGAAAGTTTCACAATGCATATGAATTTGAAGAACCTGTAGCTTTTTTGCAGGATACAGAGATTGATCATGAAGACAACGGAAGGGAGTGCATCATAGAAGATCAAGTGTTAGATGAAACAGAAGTTGAAGAGTACGAAGTGACAAAAGACCTTGTTGAGGCATATTTTCATTCAATGGGAAATACTTCTGTCCTTACAAAAGAACAGGAAATAGATCTTGCGAAAAGACTGGAAAAGGGAAGAGAAGTTATTAGAAAAATCGTTACCTCAATGCCCTTATTCAGAAAAGTGGAAGTGAGTTTGGAAGAACTGGAAGATGAGAATGAGGAAAGGCATGATAAAGCTCTGGTGAAAAGTTTGAAGATCCTTGAAGATGTTATGAAAAAGATAGAGAGAGCAGACAGTAAGATCAAATATTATGATTCATCAAAAAATGGTAAGAAACGTCTGAATGGAAAAAGGAGAAAACATACCGATACGCAAGAGGATGGCGAGTCCATAAAAGAGATGTTCGATGAATATAAACAGGTCAAAAAAGAAATCGGTCTTCCGATAGATGAAATCAGGGATAAGTGGCAAAGAATTACCAGCGAAATGGTTCATGTGACAGTAGCGAGAGATGAACTGATAACACGTAACCTGAAACTGGTAGTAAAGATTGCGAAAAACTATATTGGGAAAGGGCTTCCTTTCCTTGATCTGATTCAGGAAGGGAATATAGGTCTTATGAAGGCTGTTGATAAATTTAGATATGAAAAAGGTTGTAAGTTCAGTGTTTATGCAAAATGGTGGATACAACAGGCAATCACGAGGGCGCTTATGAACCAAACACATACGATACGGGTTCCCATGCATGTCATGGATTTTTATGGAAGGGTTACTCGGGCATCGCGTGAATTAACTCAACAGCTTGGGAGGGAACCGAGCAGAAAAGAGATTGCCCGAAAACTGGGATTCCCTGTAAAAAAAGTTGAAGACATTTTAGTGGTTTTACAAAAGACGATATCCCTTCATACGTCGACAACTGATGATGATTCGGAGCTCGAAGAGATTATCGAAGACCATAATAGCCCTTCGCCTTACATGTATGTAGAAAAAAATGAGCTCTATCAAAAAATCTGCCAAGTCCTAAAAAAACTCTCTCATAAAGAAGAAAGAGTAATAAAATTAAGATTTGGAATAGGGGTTGAAAGGGACTTCACACTCGCAGAGGTGGGAAAGCTGTTCTATATTACAAGGGAAGGGGTAAGGCAAATAGAAGAAAAAGCCCTGAAGAAACTCAGACACCCGAGCAGAATCAAAGAATTGAATTTTTTTGCTACTGTTTAAAGCCTTCGAGAGTTTACACTTGTGCGAGCTTTTTCACCATTTCCATCCTTCTTATAATACAGCCCTCTATATCTTTCCGCTTATCCACCCATAATCTGCACAATTATTTTCCTATGTCTTGCCCGGTTGTCGAAATTTATAAAGACTATTTTCTGTCATATATATGCAGAGTGTAATTGATTTATTTTAAGTTTTCCTATAATCATCACACTACATTTATATAGGTTATTATAGAGTATGATGAATAGAATGGATGGAAAATTCAGGACCTGAGAGCCACGTGAAAAAGAGTCCGTATCAGA
>JAOUJR010000324.1 GCA_029883145.1 Nitrospirota bacterium | reverse complement strand
GCCCTTGAAAGCAGTAAATTCTCCGGGAGATGCATTCTCGATTTTATTCAGATTCCCGAATGAGTTCAATATTTCTATTGCAAGGTCAATGGCGCTTTTGCCTCCGCCTCCTGTCCTGAGTATTATTGCGAGAAGCTGTGCCTCTGACAGGTTATGAGCACCGTGTTTGAGTAGCCTTTCCCTTGGTCTCTCACCTTCTGGCCAGTTTTTAATACTTTTATATCCCATATGTTCAATCACCAATAACCAATCCGCCTCAGGCGGAACAATAACCAAATAAGATGGAGAAATTTTAGCATCCGAGCCAATCATTGTAAAGTGGTTTAATTGACGGTATTTTATTCCCTGTGATAACATTACACATGGCATTATCTTATTAAATGGAGGAAATATGTTTATTAAGGTAGGAGAAAGACATCAGAGAAACAACAGAGGATTTACGCTTGTCGAGCTCCTTGTTGTGATGGTCATTATCGGTATATTAGCAGCCCTTGTTTTTCCAAGATTAATCCCCAAGGTTGGAAAGGGTAAACAAGCTGCGGCAAAGGCACAGATAGAGCTTCTTGGACAGGCACTTGATCAGTTCAGGCTTGATACCGGCAGATATCCTACTACTACAGAGGGGTTGAATGCACTTATGGTTGACCCTGGTGCACCAAATTGGGACGGACCTTATTTAAAGAAGGCAGTGCCCAATGACACATGGGGAAGGCCTTATGTGTATCAGTCGCCAGGAAATCATGGAGATTACGACCTTATATCTTATGGGGTTGATGGTTCACCTGGTGGAGAAGGCGAGGATAAAGACATCACAAGCTGGGAATAATAGATTTATAATTATTGCGGCAAGCTACGGTTTATTTTAAAATAGAATCGCAGAGGATTATTAAAATGGATATGGATATTGAGACAATCAAACATAAAGCAAAAAGAGAAATCCGTGCAGCAAATTTGCCTATTATGTTTGCATATCTTTATGGTTCCCTTGCCAAAGGGAAAGAAAAAGAAAGCAGCGACGTAGACATAGCTATCCTTTTAAATGAGGACGAGTATTCAAGTGATCCCCTCACGGTATTCGGAAATATACAGGGTTTTGCCAGAAGGATTGAAAGACAGATAAAAAAAGAAGTTGACATCCATATCCTTAACAGAGCCTCGTTGAGTTTCAGTTACATTGTAATAACAACGGGTATACCTATCTACATATCCTCAAAAAAAGCACTCTATCGCTATCAGAATAAAATCCTTGGTATGTTTTTTGACTTTAAACCATTTTTTGAAAGATGTTTAACTGCATATGGGCGAGTTTGACATAATATTGAAAAGTCTCTTTGCTGTGATAACAGAGAGAGTTAACTACCTCAAGGAAATGTCAAAGGAATTTCCAAACTTTTCTTTGTTCAGGAAAGCAGACCATAAGTATATATCTGCGATAGAAAGAGACCTGCAAGTAGCTATAGAAGCATGTATAGACATTGGAAAAGTTATAATTTCCGAGAAGAAACTCCGGCCACCCGAAAGCATGAAAGATATCTGTACGATTCTCTTTGAGAACGGATTTATTGATAAGCGCATGTTGAGTATTCTTGATCGCATGGTGGGGACAAGGAACATACTGGTACATCGCTACGAAAATATAGACTTAGAGATAATTTTTGGAATCCTGAAAAGGCATCTTCAAGATTTCCAGAAGTTTATCAAACAGATTTCTAAGAAGACATTAAAGACACAGAAATAGAGACAGGGATCAAAAAAACGGACATATTCCTGCAAATCGAGATTGACATTTTTTGTCACCTACTTGGCCACGAATGGTATGCAATAGATAAAAGGTCAATACCCTCGATACAAAAAGTAGCGTTCATTTACTTTTCTAACTGATTGATTTATCGTTTGCTTTTGAACCATTCGCTGCATTTCTGACTGCTATTCCCCATTTGGCATAAAGCTTGCTTCTTTTACTTTAAGAAATAAAAAAAAGAGTTTCTGAGTGATAAGGAGGTGATGAAAACAGTGTTTTTTGGTGGCACTCCTGAAGAGGGAACAGAGCTTCAGGACGGAGTTGACCCGAACCGTGAGGGCATGGGCTTAAATCTTGAGCCTTTGGAAGAACCAAGGGTTAATGAGCATGACCCTATGTGGTCTTCTGAATTCTCAAACCTCGATTGGCTTTTTGAAGAGGGATAAAAAGTGCTACTGTATGGAAAAACAATTCAAGGTAAAGATACATGATGCATGATACATGATTCAGGATATCAGGCATCGTGTATCCGGCATCGTGCATCAGAATTTACAAAATGAAAGGAGATTTAAAGATGTTTAAGGTAATTGAAGAGATGAAGACAAGGGATGAAAGAGGTTTCACCCTGATTGAGCTCCTGATCGTCGTGGCAATTATCGGAATCCTTGCAGCAATAGCAATCCCGGCTTATCTCGGCGCACAGGAGAAGGCGAGAAAGTCCAATCAAATAAAGGCTGCCGAGTCATCTAAGGCAGACTTGCAGCACTGGCTCAATTCAGCATTAAAGGGCGCTGTTACCGGTTCCCCCGGCGCGGCCCTCATCGAGGTTGACTCCAACTGGGACGGCACTGTCAATGCCAACGATATGAATAACACAACCCTTATGGGCGGAACCAATGCTGCCACCGGGGTTGTAACTCAGTATATTGCTGCCAGGACTGGCGGCGCAGGTATGAATGGCGTAGAGACCTCGCCGTGGGCAGGCATGGGTGGAAACGCAGGCGGTCTAATACTCTTTATACAAGGCACTTTAACTGCATGCCCTAACCCAGCAGTCCCACTTGGTACATCGCAGATTGACTTG
>JAOUJR010000323.1 GCA_029883145.1 Nitrospirota bacterium | reverse complement strand
TTGTTTAACAACTTTTATAATGCTGTATTTATGCATAAGTGCTTCTATAGCTTTTTTATCTCCCACATACTTGTTAAATTCTACTTGGCATCTGTCAGCTATATCTTCACGTTGGCCAAGGTAATGAATAAATCCTCCTTCTCCTTCTTTTTTCAATTCCGGGATTCTTTTCCAAAGAGATTCTGAAGCTTCTTGAATCTCTTTCGTTGAGACAGGGATGATGTGGACTCGAAATTGTTCTTTTTTTATATTCATTCTAAAGAATACAGGGTAACAATCTTTTGCTTTACATTTTTTTGACCACTTTAAGAGAAAATTTATATTTAGATTAAGAGCTTCTTCAAAACCCTTTGGGGCTTCTTCTCTATATCTCTGTTTATTTGCAAGAATTATATGACCAAAGAGTTGCGGTGTTCGACAAACATATGAGTACCAATTGGAAAGATCTTTGTTATTTCTAAAGTCACCCACCCAGAAAATTTGTGACTTTAATTTTTGCCTTGGATCATCAAGAGTAATTCCCATCAGAAATCTTCCTTTTTCATCTAATTTCTTTATAGATGAATTATTTCGTTTATGCCAACTCTGGCCTAAAGCTCAAAGAATTCCTCGTTGATTAATTTGACACATGACAGAAAATCCATATCTTTCATGAAAAAATCCTATCAAATCCTATTAACAGTGTCAACAAATCTTTCTCTTTACACAAAATATTTCGACCCAAAAATTGATGCTATCTTTGAATAGAAAACACAAAGACCAAAGTTTTAGTAATCTGTTAAAATACATTGCTTTAAGTTAAGATAAATGGATATAAGTATCCAAAATACGAGATTGCTTCGCTTCACTCGCAATGACAAATTAAGTATTATTTCCTTATGTCATTGCGAGGAGGTCGTTAAGACCGATGTGGCAATCTTTCTTTTAAAAACCAATATATTCATAATAGTACCTGTATAGGTATGATAAATGGATGAAACATACAACATAAGAATCCCTGTCTTTGAGGGTCCTTTTGACCTTCTTCTGCATTTAATCAGAGAAAACAAGATAGATATATACGACATTCCTATTGCGGTCATTACCCACCAGTATCTCGAATATATTGAAATGATGAAGGAACTTAATCTTGAGATAGCCGGTGATTTTCTTGTTATGGCAGCAACACTTATTCACATAAAATCGAGGATGCTCCTTCCACCGGATGAAGAGGCACCTCCTGAAGAACTGGAAGACCCGAGACTCCAGTTAGTACGCAGGCTTGTTGAATATCAGGCATTTAAAGAATCAGCACTCAACCTTAAGGAAAGGGAAGAGACATGGCTTAAAGTATTTCACAGAGAACTTCAATTAGATGAGCCTGACGGAGAACTCTATCTCTTTGACGTAAACCTCTTTGACCTTCTCAATGCATTCAAAAAGATACTCGATACTGCTCCACCAGAAGTTATCTCTATTACAAAAGAAACCCTGACTGTAAAAGACAAGATGTCTTTGATAATGGAACTGCTGGAAGGACAGGAAGCCATAAGATTTGAGGAGTTGTTGAAAGAGAGTATCACAAGAGTGCAGCTCATTGTGACGTTCATCGCACTCCTTGAATTAATCAGGCTCGGGTTGGTCAGGGCATATCAGGAAAGAGAGTTTGGAAACATATGGGTAATAAACCCTCAAAAAGCGGTAAGTGACGAGCTTCCAATAAAAAGTTAAGGACTTCAGGTCAGTACCAATTGAATTAACATTGCTTTTTGGCTATCATAGAGTTCATGAAAGCTCTTATTTTAAGCGGGGGTAAAGGGACAAGACTCAGACCTCTCACCTATTCTGGCGCAAAACAGCTTGTGCCTGTTGCAAACAGACCCATCCTTTTTTACTGTATAGATAATATCGCACAGGTAGGTATTAAAAACGTTGGAATTATCATCTCTCCTGAGACAGGCAATGAGATAAAAGAAGCTGTAGGTGATGGCAGTCTCTGGGATATAGAGATCCATTATATAACTCAGGATGCCCCGGCTGGACTGGCACATGCAGTGAAAATTGCAAAGGATTTTCTTAAAGACTCTCCATTTGTAATGTATCTTGGCGATAATATTATTGGAGGCGGCATCAACAGGTTTCTACAGGATTTTGAAAGGAATTCTCCTGATGCCCTTATACTGTTAAAAGAAGTTGAAGAACCAAAAAATTTTGGTGTTGCTGAAGTTTCTGCAAATGGAAATGTACTTAGTCTTATTGAGAAACCCGAGAATCCGCTATCAAACCTCGCACTTGTAGGTATCTATATTTTTTCTCCGAATATTCACGGTGCTATTGAGAGAATCAAACCATCTAAAAGAGGAGAGCTTGAGATAACTGATGCAGTACAGGAGCTTATTAATATGGGTCTTCCGGTAGAGAGCTTTATACTTGATACCTGGTGGCTTGATACCGGGAAAAAAGATGATCTCCTCACTGCGAATGCGATCGTGCTTGATGAATGGCTTAAGGGAGATATTGGAGGGAACGTTGATAATGCGAGTAAGATACTCGGCCGTGTTACAATTGGTAATGGCTCAGTAATAAAGGGGACTAATATAAGGGGACCGGTCATTATAGGTGAAAATACTCTTATAGAGAATTCTTTTGTGGGTCCCTATTCGAGCATAGGGAATAATGTAAAGATAAAACATTCCTCTGTGGAACATTCAGTAATCATGGACGGAAGTGAGTTAATTGATATAGAAAGAATGGAAGACAGTCTCATTGGCCGCAGGGTAAAGCTTTTTAAACACAGAAGACATAAGGCACTGAGATTGATGATCGGAGACGATTCAGTAGTTGAGG
>JAOUJR010000030.1 GCA_029883145.1 Nitrospirota bacterium | reverse complement strand
TGTCCCGTCACTCAATGCACTTCTTCAATCAGGTGAAGAGGTGATTGCAGTAGTGACTCAGATTGACAAAAGAAAGGGGAGAGGTCACTTACTTTCCTCCTCACCTGTAAAAGAGTTCGGTCTCAGTAGAGGAATAAAGGTGCTACAGCCGTCAAAAATAAAAGAACCTCTCTTTCTTGCTGAAATTTCAGATTTAAAACCAGATTTAATTGTTGTTGTTGCATATGGAAAGATACTGCCTGCACAGATACTCAATGCTGCTTCACACGGGTGTATTAATGTACATGCCTCTCTTCTCCCTCTTTACAGGGGAGCTGCTCCTATACAATGGGCAATAATTAATGGTGAAAAAAAGACAGGTATCTCTACTATGCTCATGGATGAAGGACTCGACACAGGCAATATCTTATTGCAGGAAGAGACAACAATAACTGACGATGATAATTCAGAGACCTTGAGCAAGAGGCTTTCAGAGATAGGGGCATTTTTACTGGTTAAAACCATAAAGGGCATAAAAGACGGCTCTATCACCCCCTTCCCTCAGTCAGGGACCCCGAGTTATGCCCCTCTCCTCAAAAAAGAAGATGGGATGGTTGACTGGTCAAAAACTTCAACAGAAATATATAACTTTATCCGGGGTATGTATCCGTGGCCATGTGCCTATTGTTATCTGCATAGAGAAAGGATTAAAATTATCACAGGAAAAGTGCTCAAAGGTACAGGTATCCCCGGCAGAATTGAAAAGGCAGACAGGGGAGAATTTATTATTGGGACAGGAGAAGGATTACTCTCAATAATCGAACTTCAACCAGAGGGGAAAAGCACGATGTCTGCAAAAGCTTTTCTCCAGGGAAGGAAAGTAAGAGAAGGGGACTTTTTTGACGAGCTGCAGATGGATTAGGGGAATTACCCTCAAAATTTTATACCCTCTTCTTATGCTCACTGGCTCTTTCTCAAAAAATAGAAAGGAGTCTTACCAGAAGTTTATCATTAACCTGAATAATAAAATGGTAAAAAGAGAAAAATTCAGGACAAAAAACATTCTGCTTCTCTTGCCACACTGCCTCCAGATAGATGAATGTAATAACCGGCTTACCTATAATATCTATAACTGTGAAAGATGTGGCAAATGTGAGATTAAAGACCTGATCGAGATAGCAGACAACAATCATCTCAACCTCTTTGTTGCAACAGGTGGCTCACTTGCCAAGAGGATTGTACATGAAGTAAAACCAGAGGCGGTTGTTGCAGTTGCATGTGAGAACGATCTGAGTAGTGGAATTGTTGATACCTATCCACTTCCGGTGTTGGGTATACCGAATGAACGACCATTCGGGCCATGTCTCAACACAAGGGTAGACTTAGAGAAAATCAAAGATGCAATAGAGTTTTTCAGCAACAATAATGAACAATAACGATTCGGACATATGTTGTATCCTGTGAAACAGGGGAAATTTGAACAGATGAGCAGATTCATAAAGTTTCCTCTTTATACATTTGCATTCATACTGCTTGGCCTTACTTTTGGGTATCTCACTTTCAAGATGTTGAGTTTCAGCCGAACAGTCGAGATGCCTTCCTTATACGGGAAAAGTCTCGTAGAATCAAATGAACTCCTCACTGGGAATGGGCTCTATCTTAAAATTGAAGGCGAAGATTACGATTCGACGGTCCCGTCAGGACATATACTCAGACAGGATATACCCGCGGGGAATAAGGTTAAAGAAAAAAGGGGAATCAAGGTCATCCTCAGCAAAGGTCCAAGAGCTCAATCAATCCCGATGCTTGTGAATGAAACACTCCTGACTGCCGAAACAATACTGCTTCAAAACGGGTTGAAGATTGCAAAGATAATAAGGGTACACTCTGATATCGTTGAAAAAGACAGAATTGTTGCCCAAAAACCAGAACCTGTTGAAAAAGTAAGCGACTTCATCACAGTACTTGTGAGTCTTGGTCCTTATCAGGTAACCTATTATTGCCCAGACTTTAAAGGTATGTCTATCGAGAAAGCAAAAGAGCTAATAGAAAAAATGAACTTGAAATTGGAAACAAGCGGGGAAGGCAGTAATGTGAGGTCACAAAAACCAACGCCCGGTACCTATGTGAAAACAGGAGATACAGTCTATCTCCAACTTGGATGGTTCACCTTATTTTGACAATATGTTGTAGTATATGAATTCTGATTTTTTTAAGGAGATACTATGGTGAAGATCGCACCTTCAATACTTTCTGCAAATTTTCTGAATCTCGAGAAAGAGATAAATGCTGCTGAAAAAGCAGGTGCAGACATGCTTCATATTGATATCATGGACGGCCATTTTGTCCCCAATATCACCATAGGTCCGTTCATCGTAGAATCAATCCGGAAGACCACTTCCTTACCTCTTGATGTCCATCTTATGATTGAAGAACCGGACAGATACCTCATGGACTTTATAAATGCAGGTGCAGATTATCTCACCGTACATTATGAGACTTCTATACACCTGCACAGAACAATACAGCAAATCAAAGAATGCGGTAAAAAGGCTGGTGTTTCGCTTAATCCTGCAACTTCTATCTTGTGCGTTGAGTATATACTGCCTGATATAGATTTTGTCCTGTTGATGTCAGTAAATCCAGGGTTTGGAGGGCAGGAGTTTATACCACATGTTATGCACAAAATAACTGCATTAAAGAAATTCATCAGGAATAAAGGGCTTTCAACCCTTATAGAGGTTGATGGCGGTATAAAACTCGAAAATGCAAAAGATGTCGTCTCCGCAGGAGCTGACATACTTGTGATGGGCTCTGCCTTTTTTAATTCAAATGATTATAGAGCACTCATTAAAAAATTAAGAAAAAACATTGGGAACAGATAGTCTCGTTGAATATGCAGAAAAATTAAAAGAAAAAGCGTTGTACCCGCAATCCCTAAAGCTATTTAAAAAGGCTTTACTGTACTACAGCAACACATGCAACTGGGAGAGAGTATTTCAGTGTATATTTTCTCTGGGTGATCTTTACAGGATGGTAGGTAATTTTAATCTTGCAGTGAAAAGCTATTCAAAAGCAATTGACCTTGCCAGAAAACAGAGGAACATAACCGGGGTTGCTGATGCACAGGTTGGACTCGGTCTTTCTTTAAGGGCACAGGGTAAATGGAAGGAAGCAATCACGCTCTTCCATAAATCAAAAAAGATATACAGTAAAAAAAGCGACAGCGAGGGCATTGCATTTGTAAACTGGTCAGAAGCAGGAGCTTTGAGAATAAAAGGGGACATTATTGATGCAATAAGAACCTTTAAGAAGTCTCATCATCTATTCAGGTCACTTAAGCACACCTCGGGCATCAGTTATTGCTTGTGCGGACTTGGAGGTACATCTCGTATTGCAGGAAGATTAAAAGATTCACTTAACTATTATGCCGATGCAAATAAATTATTCTCCCGTAATAATGACACATTCGGTATTGCCTATTCCTACTGTGGTATTGGAAATGCATACAGAATGGTGAACGATTATCAAAGAGCACTTGTCAATTTCTCAAAGGCAATGAGACACTATAAAAAGATCGGTGACAAGGTAAGTTCTGCCTATACTCTCTGGAGTGTGGGGACAACTTACAAGATGACCGGCGAGTACAAAAAATCACATGAAAATTTCAAAAGAGCGATGCTGCTCTTCAAAAGTACCAGAGATCCAAGAGGCATACTCTATTGCAAACTCGGCTTCGGAGAACTCAATTTTCTCAACGGCAGAATGACAACTGCAAAAAAGCAGTTCAATGCAGCCTTACAAGAATCAATGAAAAACAGTTTTGCTTTAGAGCGATGCCATGCACAAACGATGCTCTCTTTTATTAATGGAAAGAGAGACAATAGATGTTATAATAGGCTTAGATTAAACATGAGATTTCAAGGATTACCTTTTAACATTCCATAATAAATTATTGAAAATATAAATTTAAAAGCTAAGGAATTTCTTAATTCTTATTTTTGTATTTTATTTTTTTGAACGAACAGGGGCGGAGGTTCAAACGTGGGGGCATTAAATCTCCCCAATACACTTACTTTAACAAGAATAATAATCATTCCTGTATTCATAAGTACCATAATCTATAAGCGTTATGACTATGCCCTTTATCTTTTTATATTCGCTGCGCTTACTGATATGTTTGATGGACTCGTTGCACGCCTTAAAAATCAAAAAACTGCTATAGGAACATTTCTTGACCCTCTTGCAGATAAATTTCTCCTCGTCACCGCATTTATCATTTTATCTGTATATGGGTGGTTGCCGAAATGGCTCGCCATCATCGTCGTCAGTAGGGACATCGCTATTCTTACAGGTTGGTTCATTCTTTACCTCGTTACCGGAATATCAAGAGTTGAACCGTCACTATTCGGTAAAGCCACAATATGGATGCAGAGTATATTCATTGCATATGTTCTTATAGATATCCACCTGCAGTTCCCACCGGAAATGGATCGAGTACTCCATTGGATTACTGCGGGAATTACTGTTATCTCCGGAGCCCACTACATTTATAGAGGATTAAAACTCACCCATGCAAGTTAAAAATGGCTTGGAGATAAAGACCATCCTCCCAGGAAGTCTTGCTGAAAAATCTGGACTTTTACCAGGAGATGTCCTTCTCTCTGTAAACTCGCATAAACTACGCGACAGTATTGACTTCATGTTTTATAGTAACGAGGACAGCCTTAAAATGACCGCTCACAGAGGAGAAAAAATTATTACTGTCACTATCGCACGCGAAGAGAAAAGGGAACTCGGTATAGACTTTAACCCTTTCAAGGTCATGATATGTAAAAATAACTGTATATTCTGTTTTGTGAAACAGCTCCCAAAGGGTCTCAGAAAGACACTTTACATAAAAGATGAGGACTACAGGATGTCATTTCTGTATGGAAATTACATCACACTTTCTAATCTGGGCAGAGAAGACAGAAAACGTATTAGTGAGCAAAGGTTAAGTCCTCTGTATATTTCTGTACATTCAACCAATAAATCAATAAGAAATAAACTTCTTGGAACCACAAAGGGCCCTGACATCCTCAAAGAGCTTAAGTTTTTGACTGAAAACAAAATAAGGCTTCACACACAGATTGTCCTCTGCCCTGGTTACAATGACGGAAAAGAGCTTTCCAAGACGATCAGTGACCTTCACAGGTTTTATCCTTATGTCTCATCTATTGCAGTTGTCCCTGTTGGGCTTACTATGCACAGGAGGCAGCTCATTAAGCCAGTTGAGAAAGAAGAAGCAAGAAATGCGTTGAAAATAATTGAGTCATTTCAGAAAAGATTCAAGAAGAGACACGGTGACCCTATTGTCTATGGAGCAGATGAACTTTATATAAAAGCAGAAATCATTTTTCCATCAATCAAAGAATATGGAGATTTTCATCAAATAGAAAATGGTGTCGGGATGGTACCGCTCTATATGGATCAGATAAGAAAGATTAAACTCCCAAAAACACTCCCTCGTAAAAAGAATTCTCTTACCTTCACCGGCTTATCATTTTATCCATTTCTTCAAAAGACCCTTGCAAAACTCCCTGAGAGAGAAAATCTCAATATTTCAGTAATCCCTGTTGAGAACAATTTTTTTGGCACATCAATTACTGTGACAGGTTTACTCACAGGAAGGGATGTAATAAAAACTCTATCAAACAAGATAGAAAGTTATGATGTAATTTTAGTACCTGACGTAGTCCTTAAAGATGGAGAAGACAGATTTCTTGATGACATTACATTGAAGGATCTGGAAGAAGCACTTGGCATACCTTCAAAAAAGATTGCATCAACACCCGAGGGGTTGATACAAGGTATTACAGGTGAAGAAAAATGAAGCTAAGTGGAAAAACAAAAATAACAGGACTTTTTGGATATCCAGTCGAACACACATTATCACCTGCAATGCATAACGCTGCATTTGATGAGCTCGGCATTGACTATTGTTATGTTGCATTTCCTGTGCATCCTGATTCACTGAAAGATGCGGTCAGATCAATAAGGGCTTTGAATCTCAGTGGTGTCAATATCACTATCCCGCATAAGGAAAAAGTAATCCCTTTTCTCGATAAGGTTGATGAAGAGGCTTCCTTCATTGGTGCAGTAAACACCATAGTGAATTCTCAGGGCAAACTTGTCGGTTATAACACTGACGGGAGAGGATTTATACAATCACTTTCTGAATCGGGTATCTCACTTGAGGGTAAAATCGTGTTAGTACTTGGTGCGGGCGGTGCGTCAAGAGCAATCAGCTACTATCTGTGCCAAAAGGCTGTTGAATTAATAGTATGCGACATCGATAGAGGTAAAACAGAAAATCTTATACAGGATTTAAAGAAGATTCGTGATAATATTTCATCTGTTGACACTATTGTCAATGCTGAGAGATATGATATAATAATTAATGCAACACCTTTAGGATTAAAAAATGAAGATCCCCTCCCCCTTCACACATCACTTCTTAACCCAAATCAAACCGTATGCGATCTCATCTATAAAAAAACACAACTCCTTCAAGATGCCTCACAAAAAGGTTGTACCACATTAAATGGTCTGGGTATGCTTTTATGGCAGGGTGCATTTGCATTCGAGCTCTGGACAGGCAAAAAACCTCCTGTCGATGTCATGCGAAAAGCTCTTTTCTCCATCATTAAATAATATTTGGCATACTTTTTGCCTTTACATCAGTCACTCTGTGTGATAAAATTTTCTATGAAAAAGATTATATTGGTGTGCCTTTCATTTTTCTTTGTAAGTATGCTCTTCTTTATTCTGAGAAGCGAAAAAGAAATAAGCAAAGATTTTCAGATAAAAGGAAGTTCATTTTTTGAGGGTCTCAAAATCTTGCAGAAGAAAGATTCAAATGTTATATGGACGTTACTCGCGAAGAGGGCAGATTTTATAGAAGATGAACATATAGTGAAGCTCAGTGATATTACCATGACAGTACAGAAAAACGGTGTAGTTTTTTACGCTGATAAAGGCACCTATAACCTTTCAAATAAAAATTTTACTGCAGAAGGCCCGATCAGAGCTAAGGCAACAGATTACACAATAATAGCTGACTCGATTGCTTATGACAATTCTTCAGGGAATTTTAAGACAGAAGGCCCGATAGCAGTTGAAGCTAAAAGATTTAAAGTTGACGGCAAGGGCATGAAGATAGATTCAGAACAAAAGGTCAGGATATTAAACGATGTCAAAGCGACTTTTTATAAGTAGCCTTTATCTCTTTTTATTACTTTCAGCAAATGTCTTCTCTGCAGAAAAAGCGCAACGGATACAGGGCCCGATAACCATAACATCTGAAATGCTTACTGCAGATAATAAGGCTCATACCGCTCTTTTTGAAAACTCTGTTGTCGCAAGGACAACAGATATGACCATTTATTCCGACAAGATGCTTGTCTATTACAATGAAAATACTGGAAATATCACTAAGATTGAGGCAAAGGACAATGTCAAACTCATTAAAGCAACTAGGGTTATTACTTCAAAGGAAGCAACCTATTATGCTGACGGAGACAAGGTTATCTTTACAGGTGAACCACGAGCTGTAGAAGGTGAAAATATAGTGACAGGCAGAAAAATGACATACCTTTTGAGCGACGACCGGTTTCTTGTTGAAGACAGCAAGGTCTTCTTGCAGAGGAAGAAGGAAAAATAAATGCATATTCTTGAAGCAAAAGAACTTTCAAAGACTTATGGGAAAAGGCATGTTGTGAAAAATTTGAACCTTTATGTGACTACAGGAGAAATTGTAGGACTCCTTGGCCCAAATGGTGCAGGCAAGACAACTACCTTCTATATGATAGTAGGTCTTATAAAGCTCAACCATGGATACATCTTTCTCGATAAAGAAAATATAACTGATCTTCCTATGTATCGGAGGGCAATGATGGGAATAAGTTATCTCCCACAGGAACCATCCATATTCAGGAAACTCACCGTCGAGGATAATCTCAGGTCAGTACTCGAGATAAAAGGACTCAGCAAAAATGAAATTGATACCGAAGTGAACCGCCTCTTACATGAATTTAATCTTCAAGAATTTTCTCAAAGAGATGGCTACAGATTATCTGGAGGGGAAAGGAGAAAGACCGAGATTGCAAGGGCTATTGCAATAAAACCAATGTTTATACTCTTTGATGAACCTTTTACCGGTATAGACCCTATCGCAATAATAGAACTAAAAAAAATGCTCACGTATCTTAAAAGTAAGGGCATTGGTATATTAATCACGGACCATAATGTAAGAGACACACTCTCTATCACCGACAGGGCATACATCATAAACAATGGCGAGATACTCAATGAAGGTATCCCTGATAAAATTGTCGCAGACCCCAGGGTCAGAGAAGCATTTCTCGGAGAGGAGTTCACACTCTAATGGCTCTTGAAGCAAGACTTGATCTTAGATTATCCCAGAAGCTGATACTCACGCCCCAGCTTCAACAGGCAATAAAACTATTGCAACTCCCCCAGCTTGAACTCTCACAGGAACTCAACCACGAGCTCATCGAAAACCCTTTTCTTGAAGAATCTTTTGATGAGATAACTACAGAAGAGCCTACCCAAGAGGAAAGAGACTCTACTGAGGCTGAAGATATACAAGAAGATACAGAGGCTCCCCTTGAAAAGCTTATGAACTTTACCATAGATGAATACTTTGATGAAAGAGGGTCAGATGGAAGAGACCTTGGGTATTTTAACCCAGGTACGGTAAGCCCACCCTCTTTCGATCAATTTCTCTTTAAGGGTAATGACCTTTATGACCATCTCTTATGGCAACTCAGACTCTCAAGCGAACCTGAAGACATACGCAGGGCAGGAGAAATCATTATAGGCAATGTAGATGAAAATGGATATCTGAGAGTATCTCTTGAGGAGCTTATTGACGAAACCAAGGTTGACAGGGAAACAATTGAAAAATCATTAACATTAATACAGAGCTTTGACCCTCCAGGAGTTGCTGCAAGAAGTGTTACAGAGTGCCTTCTCTTACAACTCACGTCTTTAAACCTCCAGGGGACGCTTATAGAAAAAATAATTATCAACAACATGGAGGATCTCGAAAAGAAAAAATATAGCAGAATTGCACAACAGTATAATCTGCCTGTAGACGACGTCATGGCTGCGGTAAAGATTATCGAAGGACTTGAACCTAAACCAGGCAGAATTTTCTCCAATACCAGTACAAACTATGTTGTGCCTGATATTTATATAATCAAGACAGCAGACGGATTTCAAATTATTCTCAATGATGATGGATTGCCACGACTGAGAATCAGTACCTTTTACAGGAAACTTATTCAACAGAAAAATGCTTTTTCAAGAGAAGATAAGAAATTTCTTATCGAAAAACTGCGCTTTGCAGTTGGACTTCTCAAGAGTCTTGATCAGAGGAACAAGACCATCTACAGGGTAACAGAGACTATCCTTGATCTTCAAAAGGATTTTTTTGACAAAGGCGTAGAATGTCTAAAACCGTTAACACTCAGAGATGTTTCGTCCAAATTAAATATGCATGAGAGTACGGTAAGCAGGGTTACCTCAAACAAATATCTCTCATGCCCGCACGGGGTATTCAGCTTCAAATACTTCTTTAGCAGTGCGCTCCATAGTGGTCTTGGAAGTGTCTCATCCACATCTGTAAAGAATCTCATAAGAAAGATTATTACAGAAGAAAATTCCAAGAAGCCTTTAAGCGACCAGCGTATAGTAGAGATCTTAAAAAGCAGTGACATTGTCGTTGCAAGAAGAACCGTCGCAAAATATAGAGAGGAACTTAAAATACCTTCTCAGATTTACCGGAAAAAAAAATAGATTAGGAGGAGGCGATTATGAATATCATTTTGACAGGAAGACACCTTGAAATTACACCTGCTCTGAAAAAATATGCTGAGGAGAAGATTAAAAAATTTGACCGCTACATATCAAACATATCTGAAGCGATTGTCACACTTAGCGTAGAAAAGTATCGACATAAAGCAGAAGTATTGCTTAAGGTTAACGGAGTTCTTATTCAGGCAGAAGGGATAACCGGCGAAATTTATGCTTCAATTGATGATGTCGTTGAAAAACTCGAGAGACAGATTAAAAAATACAAAGAGAAACTTATTTCTCATCGAAAATCTGAAGGAAAATCAAGTGCCTTACCGCTCGAAACAACCCCTGCAATAGAGACTGGTAGAATCATAAAGAATAAACGTTTCGAGATGAAACCAATGAGTCCGGATGAGGCTGCCATGCAGATGGAACTTCTTGATAAAAACTTCTTTATCTTCACAAATGTGGGAAGCGGTGAAATAAATGTGATATATCGAAGAAATGATGGCAATTTCGGACTCATAGAACCCATAAAATAAAAACTATGAAATAGGAACTAAAATGGTTTTACTTCCAATTTTATTATTTCTACGCTCCAGTTTACTATGGTAAAACCAACAATAGTTATCATCACAGGTCTCTCGGGTTCCGGCAAGACCGTTGCACTCAGGGCACTTGAGGATTCTGGCTTTTTTTGTGTAGATAACCTGCCAATTGCGCTTATTGATTCATTTATTTCAATCATTTCACAAAACAGAGAAATTATAAAAATAGGGATAGGGATTGACATACGAGAAAAAGGATTTCTCATAGAAATCAGTGAGGTACTCAAAGCCCTCAGAAAAAAATACCTGGTAGAAGTACTTTTTCTTGAGACAGAAAAAGAGGTACTTGTAAGGAGATTTAAGGAGACCCGCAGACCTCATCCATTAGGAGGGGATATTGAAGAGGCCATCAGGTCTGAAAAGGAAAAACTCTCTCCTTTGAGAGATGCTGCTGACAGAATCGCTGATACGTCCTCATTCACCCCTCATCAGTTGAGACAGTTAGTGATATCGCTCTATGGGATACCAAAAGGGAAAAAGATGACAGTCACCCTGATTTCATTTGGCTTTAAATTCGGTATACCTCAGAACATCGACCTTCTTTTTGATGTGCGATTCCTGCCTAATCCAAATTTTATTCCTGAATTAAAACCGCTAAGAGGAACGAATAGAAAAGTCTCTGATTTTATATTTAAAAAAACAGGAACAAAGGTATTTATTGCAAAGCTAAAAGAGTTTTTAGATTTTCTCATTCCACAGTACATTAAAGAAGGGAAGTCCTATCTTATCATTGGTATCGGTTGTACTGGTGGTAACCATCGTTCTCCTGCAATTATCGAAAAACTTCGAACCTACTTTAATAAACATCAGGTGGATCTGAATATTGTCCAT
>JAOUJR010000029.1 GCA_029883145.1 Nitrospirota bacterium | reverse complement strand
TTCGAACATCGTGAAATCCTAAAGATACTGCAATACCTGCAATTCTTTCAGGGGAAGCAGCCCTTTCGTAATCAGGTGAAGTAAGTATTATCTTAGACGCTAATGGAAGAAGAGGCCTTATAATACCTTTAATATCTTTGTCACCCATAATGCCAAGCACAAGTATAACTTTTTTATATTTCCTGAGAAAAATTTTTTTCAATGCATCAGAGAGTGCCTCTGCTGCGGCTGGGTTATGTGCACCATCTATCAGTATAGTAGGGTTTTCTTTAATAATCTCGAGCCTTCCCAGCCACCTCACACTCGAAAGACCATCTCTGATGAAATGAGAAACGGGAAACGAGAAAAGAGTAGATATTTTTTTGGAGAGAAGTTCTACAGTTTTAATGGCAACAGATACGTTCTGAAGCTGGTGTTCGCCCACAAGCGGAAGATATAAATCATCAATGGTAAATGTGTCTCTGCTCTTATAGTCAAAGTATATTCCCGAGAGATCTTCCCTTTTAAGTACTGAGGAAAAATCCCTCCCGTAAAGACATGCTTCTGCATTTTTTTCTTTTGCCTTTGATTCAATAATCTCTAAAACCTCAGGTGCTTGAGATGATATGACAACAGGTACCCTGTCTTTTATAATGCCTGTTTTCTCAGTGGCTATCTCTTTTAATGTGTTGCCGAGAAATTTCATGTGATCGTAACTTATATTTGTGATCACAGACACCGCTGGTGTAATGATATTTGTCGCATCAAGTCTTCCTCCCATTCCAACTTCCACTACTGCAATATCTATTTTTTTCCTTTTAAAATACTTCAGCGCTATTGCAGTAACTACTTCAAAAAATGTTGGTGAAAAATCCCCTGAGCGTGCAACTATTTCTCTTACTTCATCTGTAAGAGCAATTACCTCTGTCTCTGTTATCTCTTCACCATTAATCCTTATCCTCTCAGTGAAACTTACAAGGTGAGGTGAAGTAAACAGACCGACTTTGAGTCCGGCAGACTTTAGAACTGATGCGATAATCGCAGATGTCGAGCCTTTTCCATTTGTCCCTGCAATATGTATAGAAGGGAACGATGTATGTGGGTTTCCGAGTGAAGATAAGAGCCTTGCTATATTATCAAGACCGAATTTTATACCATATTTCTGGAGGCTGTAAAGATAATAAATCGTCTTGCTGTAGCTCATGAGAGAAGTTCAATGAGTTTCGCAACTGTTTCCTTCAGACTTTTTCTATCGACAACTATATCTATAAGCCCGTGCTCAAGGAGAAAGTCAGCCCTCTGAAAATCATCTGGAAGTGGCTGTTTAATGGTCTGCTCTATTACTCTTGGGCCTGCGAAACCAATCAGACTTTTTGGTTCAGCAATAATGATGTCTCCGAGCATCGCAAAGCTTGCAGTGACCCCGCCGAATGTCGGGTCACACAGAATGGAGATATAAAGAATACCGTTATCTTTCAGCCTTCCTATTGCAGCAGCAACCTTTGCCATCTGCATAAGGGAAAAAATCCCCTCCTGCATCCTCGCACCCCCGGATGAGGAAACAATGATGAGAGGTTGTTTCTGTTCGTTAACCCTTTCTGCGACCCTTGATATTTTTTCACCCACAACAGAACCCATGCTCCCGCCCATGAAAGCAAAGTCCATGACAACTATACTCACAGGATGACCTTTTATAAGTGCATCACCTGAAATCACTGCCTCTTTAAGACCACTCTTATTTTCATTCTCTTTTAACCTGTCTTTATAAGAAATGGCATCCTTAAAATGAAGCGGGTCGCCTGACTTAATCTCTGCATCCAGTTCTATGAAGCTTCCTTCATCAACAAGAAGTCTTAGTCGTTCTCGAGCGCTTATCCTGAAATGGTAATTACATTTTGGACAGACCTTAAGGTTTCTCTCTATTTCTTTTTTATATACCACTTCTTTGCAGCTATCGCATTTAACCCATAGACCTTCGGGTATCTTCACTTTTCTGTCAGTCTTAATATCTTTTGTCTTTTTAAACCAGGCCATTTATTGCCTCCCTCAGACTGATAAGATAACTCCTCAGATCATCAGGAGATTCATGAAGTCTTCTCACTATTGCGCTGCCTACGATTACACCATCAGATATCTTTGCAACTACCGACGCCTCCTCGGGTGTAGAAACTCCGAAACCGACTGCTACAGGTTTGTCTGTGTATTTTCTTATTTCTGAGAGCACTGTTTCTATAGAGCCGTCAAGTAAAAGTGCCGAACCTGTGACTCCGGTTATTGTGACATAGTATATAAAACCCTTCGATGCCTTTGCTACCTTCTTTATTCTGTCAGATGTTGAAGTTGGTGCAAGGAGAAAAATGGTACTGAGACCAGCTTTCCTTGATTGTGAGATAAATTCTTCTCCCTCATCTGGGGGCAAATCAGGTACAATCACTCCATCAACCCCTGCATCTTTTGCATCCTTTATAAAATTCTCCTCACCATACTTTAGTACAGGATTGTAATAAGTCATAAGGACTATGGGTATCTGCGTGCTCTGTCTCAATTCATTTACAAATACGATGACCTTTTTTAATGTCACACCTGCCTTCAACGCCCTCTCTGATGCCCTCTGGATTGTTGGGCCATCTGCAATTGGATCTGTAAACGGTACACCCAATTCAACAATATCAGCTCCGCACTCCTCAAACATGAGTACAATATCTCTTGTTTTCTCAAGAGAAGGATCCCCAGCCATGATATAAGGGATAAATGCCTTTTTGTTTTCTTTTCTTAATATTTTAAATATTTTTTCAATCCTCGATGTCACAGCTCTATCCCCTTAATCCTTGCCACATGCTGGACATCCTTATCACCTCTCCCTGAAAGGTTTACTATAATAATTTTTTCTCGAGGAAGTTTCGGTGCAAGTTTTACCACTTCTGCAAGCGCATGGGCAGACTCCAGTGCAGGAATAATGCCTTCTGTAGTTGATAAAAGCTCAAATGCTGAGAGAGCCTCATCATCAGTTGCATAGGTATAGCTAATACGCCCTTTGTCCTTAAGATAAGGGTGCTCTGGCCCGATAGCTGCGTAATCAAGTCCCGCTGATACAGAATGAGTTCCAAGAACATTTCCGTCCTCATCCTGTAATAGATAGGTTTTACACCCCTGGAATACTCCAATAGAGCCACCTGCGAACCTCGCTGCATGTTCCCCTGTTTCAATACCTCTGCCGCCTGCTTCAACACCAATCATTTTTATTGGAGTCGTGAGTCGTGATTCGTGATTCGTGAGGAAAGCATAAAATAATCCAATAGCATTACTTCCGCCACCCACACAGGCTACAAGATAGTCAGGAAGTCTCCCCTCAGCATCGAGTATCTGCCTTCTTGTCTCTTTTCCTATGATTGATTGGAAATCTCTCACCATTACAGGAAATGGATGCGGCCCGAATACCGTGCCCAAGACATAATGCGTTGTATGAACATTTGTAGTCCAATCACGCAAAGCTTCGTTAATTGCATCTTTCAATGTCTTTGAGCCTACTGATACTTCCGTAACCTTTGCACCGAGAAGCCTCATTCTGAACACATTCAACGCCTGACGCTGCATATCCTCGGTACCCATATATATTTCACATTCAAGGCCAACAAATGCTGCTCCTGTTGCAGTTGCCACACCATGCTGCCCGGCGCCTGTTTCTGCAATCACTCTTTTCTTCCCCATCTTTTTTGCAAGTAATGCTTGTGCAAGTGCATTATTAATTTTATGTGCACCTGTATGTGCAAGGTCTTCGCGCTTCAGGTATACCTTCGCACCACCAAGATGTTCTGTGAAGCGTTTTGCAAAATAAAGTGGCGTGGGCCTTCCTATATATGTCTTCTGGAGATAGTTGAGTTCCCTTTGAAATTCCCTATCTTTTTTTGACCTCAAGAATGCCTCTTCAAGTTCCTTAAGCGCAGGCATGAGGGTCTCAGGCACAAAACGACCACCATAACTCCCAAAGTATCCTTTTCTATCAGGTAACTTTTTGATGATTTCCCCCTCCTGCTCTACTTCTATTATGTGATTTTTTGTGTTTGTTATTATACCACAATATAAAAAGCCTAAAAGATGAAGGAATTTGCAGAAAAGTTTAAAATATTAATGAGCTATCAAGATAGAGTGAGAGATAAAAAGGAGAAACCATGATAACCATAAAAATCTTTCTAAAATTTAGTTATGGAAGAACATTTAAAGGAGGTTAGTACAATGCAAAAGTATAAATGCACTGTGTGTGGATATATATACGAACCTGAAAAAGGTGACCCTGATTCAGGCATAAAACCAGGAACGCCTTTTGAAGAACTGCCTGATGACTGGGTTTGTCCTGTATGCGGAGCTGATAAATCTTTGTTTGAAAAGGAGGGTTAACTATGGCTGTGAGAGAAATGAAACCAGATGTCTACTCGGTAGGCGCAATAGACTGGGATAGAAGATTATTTGATGAACTTATACCTCTTCCAGACGGAACAAGCTACAACTCTTATGTAATAAGGGGGAGTGAAAAAATAGCGTTAATAGATACTGTTGACCCAACAAAAGAATACGAGCTTTTAAGTAATCTCGAGAAACTTGACATTAAAAGTATTGACTACGTAATTTCTCATCATGCTGAGCAAGATCATTCAGGGACAATACCTAAAATTCTTGAGCTTTTTCCAGATGCGAAGGTGCTCACCAATCCTAAATGTAAAAATATGCTTATAGACCTGCTCTTGATTTCTGAGGATAAATTTATAACTGTAAATGACACGGAGACAGTTTCTCTGGGAAACAAAACATTGGAGTTCATCTTCGCCCCATGGGTCCATTGGCCAGAAACCATGTTTACGTACCTGAAAGAAGATAAAATTCTATTTACATGCGATTTCTTAGGTTCACATCTTGCAACAAGCAATGTGTTTGCAACTGATGAAACAAAGGTATATGAATCAGCGAAAAGGTATTATGCAGAGATAATGATGCCTTTCAGAACAAGCATCAAGAAACACCTGGAAAGAATAAAAGGCTTACAGATTGAAATGGTTGCGCCAAGCCATGGACCGGTCTACTTAAAGCCTGATTTTATTATTAATGCATATAAAGAGTGGGTTTCGGATGACGTGAAGAACGAGGTGGTTATCCCATTTATCTCGATGCATGGCAGTACAAGGAAAATGGTAGAACACTTCATGAATGCGTTAATAGAAAGACAGATAATCGTAAAACCATTTAATTTATCAAAAACTGATATCGGAGAATTAGCTATGGCGCTTGTAGATGCTGCCACCATAGTAATCGCCTCACCAACAGTGTTAGTTGGTCCACATCCGAATGTTGTGTATGCAACATTTCTTGCGAATGCGTTAAGGCCAAAGCTGAAATTTGCCTCTGTGATTGGTTCTTACGGATGGGGCGGGAAAATGATAGAAGATATAAAAGGAGTGCTCACCAATCTTAAGGTAGAAGTTATTGAACCTGTCATTGTCAAGGGATTTCCACAGGAGCATGATCTAAAGGCATTGGAGAGATTGGCAGACGAAATTCTTAAAAAGCATAAAGAAAACAAAATCTTTTAAGAAATAGAAAGGATTCAAGGTCTTCAATTCTGACCTTGAATCCTCAAACCCTTTCCGGTAAGCTCAGATAAGATAACCTTCTCTACCTATCCCTCAAAGGTTATTGCCTGAGTTGGGCATGTGTCAGCAGCTTCCTGACAGTCGCAGGTATTACATTTATCAGGCCCTATGATATATACCTTTTCATCGTCTCTCACTTCAAATACTTCAGGGCATAGTTCCTGGCATGTGCCGCAACCTTCACATAAGTCCCAGTCTACTACAGGTTTCTTGGCCATAAATACCTCCTTCTGGTCTTTGACCTTTTATTCTTTTTCTATAATTTCAAAATTTTTCATAAACTGGGAAACTTGAACGCCGAGATATACACATTCGATGCCATTCATGCAGTCATCCGCATCTTTTTTCTCAAGATGTGTGGTAAGTTCATGGACGTCTTTCTTAAATTTTATGATATAGGCATTCTTTGCTTCGCTAAAATCAAGTCCCATGGAAATATCATGTTTTTTAATTTCAGGATACATTTCAAGTAACTTTTTCTTTAAGTCCTCGATTGCATAACTCATAAACCCTCCTTTGCCAAGACTGATTAAGCCTCAACTCACTCTCCATGTGTTTTTATTCAAATATTTATAAAATACCCTTCCTGCAACCTTTAAGTCAAGACGTTTCATGCTCTTACGCAACAAATTACTTACTTAATACACTTGACATTAAAACAGGAGCTATCCTATCATTCAGAAATGGATTTGCAAGAGGTTTTTGAATTATATGAGCAAGAACTGAGGATTACAGAAGACAGGCTTAAAGACCTCTTCAAGAGCAAAGTCTATCAGATACCTCATATCGGAAACTACCTCATTGAAGGCGGCGGTAAAAGAATCAGACCACTGCTCCTGATTCTGAGCGCAGAGATGGCAGGTTATACTGGTGAAGCACGTACCACCCTTGCAAGTATTGTTGAATCCATCCATACTGCATCCCTGCTCCATGACGATGTGATAGATGGTGCAGAGATAAGAAGGGGTAAATCTCCTGCTCATTCCATGTGGGGTAACCAGGTTGTCATACTTGTTGGTGATTTTCTCTATTCAAATGCCCTGAGACTCGCGGTAATGCATAAAAGCCAGAAAATCATGGAAACACTTTCTGAGGCAACAACAAGGATGACAGAAGGTGAAATCCTGCAACTTATAAAGACAGGGGACCCTGATATCACAGAAGATGAATATCTTGATATTATCTCTTCAAAGACTGGTGCCCTGATCTCTGCTGCGTGCAGGACAGGAGCAATCCTGGGCTCCCTGCATGAGGATAAGGAGAGCGCACTTGCACATTTCGGGATGAAAACAGGAGTCGCATTTCAGATGGCAGATGACATACTTGACTACACCGCAGATGAGAGTGAACTTGGCAAACGCCTCGGAAAGGACCTTAAAGAAGGGAAAATAACACTCCCGCTTATTTACCTTCTGAAAACCGCATCAGACATAGAAATAGAAGAGGTAAAGAACATAATAAAGAGTGGCTTTACAAAAGGCAGCCTTAAAAAAATATTGAAGCTTTTAAAAAAATATAATGCAATAGAGCTTTCTCTTCGCAAGGCAAGAGATATTATTTCAGATGCAAAGAAAGAACTTGCACTTTTTTCTGATTCACCTGCAAAGGAAGCTCTGTTCACAGTAGCTGACTATTCACTTCTGAGAGAGAAATAGATGCATCCTCTTGCTGAACTCGCAAAAAATACCATAGAGACATATATTGTGGAAGGGAGAACTATTGACCCACCAAAACCTATTCCACCTGAAATGGCCCAAAAGGCAGGGGTCTTTGTCTCACTGAAAAAACAAGGACAGCTCAGGGGATGTATAGGAACTTACATGCCACAATGTGAAAATATTGCACTCGAGATAATAAGGAATGCGATAGCTGCAGCAACACAGGACTACAGGTTTTCACCTGTACAAAAAGATGAGCTTGAAGATATAGTTTATTCTGTTGATGTCCTCTCTCCTGCTGAGAAGGTTAATAAAATAGATGAGCTTAATCCAAAAAAATATGGGGTAATTATTGTAAGTGGATACAGGAAAGGACTGCTCTTGCCTGACATTGAAGGAGTTGATACCATTGAAGAACAGTTACGGATAGCGAAATTGAAGGCAGGTATTTTACCTCAGGAAGAGGTAGAGATTTTCAGATTTGAGGTTACACGATATAAATGACAGAGATACCACTCAAAGGCACTCTCAAGGAATTCAGCTTTCCCAGGATTCTTATTTATTTAAACAGAAACAGAAAAACAGGTACCCTGATAATTAAAACTCCTGCCTTTACTAAAAAGATTTTTTTGATTAAAGGAGATGCCATCTTTGCCTCATCAACTTATGAGGATGACAGGTTAGGTGAGATGCTTCTCAAGGCTGGAAAGATTACTATGGAACAGTATGATCGATCTGTAGAACTCCTCAAACAGACAGGGAAAAGGCAGGGTGCAATACTTGTTAAGCTTGGATACCTTGACCCAAAAGACCTCTTCTGGGGCGTGAAATGCCAGGTAAAGGAAATAATCTACAGTATTTTCCTGATCGAGGATGCTGAATATAATTTTGAGGAAGGAGATATACCCACACAGGAAGTAATCACCCTGAAAATGAGCATGGGCAACCTTATTTATGAAGGAGTGAAAAGGATAGATAACTGGAACAGGATCCGGAATGAGATGCCGAATAACGACATGGTTCTCACATTGAGCAGTGATCCGATCAGTCTTTTTCAGGATATAGAACTCAGTTCCCAGGACAAGGAGATGCTCTCCGTGACTGATGGCACAAAGACAATCAAAAAGCTTATTGACAATTCATCAATAAGTTCATTTGAAGCCCTGAAGACCCTCTATGTCTTATGGTCTATAGGTATGCTCGAGGGAAAAGATAAGGGAGTAGAAAAAGCAGATGAGGCTGAAGAGACAGTTTCTCTACATGATATACTTGAACCATTTTCAGAAGAGGAAGAGGCATTCAAAAAAAGAGTAGATGAAATATGTTCAAATCTCGACAGGCTCAGTAGATATGAACTTCTCGAAATTAATGAAAGGTCAGACGAGGAGACCACTAAAAAAAATTATTACAGACTCTCGAAAGAATTTCATCCTGACAGATATTTCAGTTCCACTGACCCGGAAATCAAAGATAAGCTCACCACTATATTCGATGCAATAACACAGGCATATACCACGATTAAAGATACTAAGAAAAAGGAACCGGACTATATACTGTCTGACGAAAATCAACAAAAAGAAGTGTTTGATGCTTCACTCGCAGAAGAACAGTTCAGGCGGGGAGTCGAAGAATTGAAAAAGGGGAATTTTTGGGGTGCCTCTGACTCTTTGAAGTATGCAACCAGATTAGACCCGAAGAGACCAAAATACTGGAGTTACCTTTCATTGTCTTTATCCAAGATTCCAGACAGACTCAAGGATGCTGAAGAAGCATTGCTTCAGGCAATAACACTTGAGCCATATAATGCAGAGCACTATGCGAACCTCGGACTGATTTATATGAGAGCAGGCATGAAAAAAAGAGCATTTAGCCAGTTCAAGAAAGCCATAAAATTCGATCCGGAAAATATCAGGGCAAAGGAAGGACTGGAACAGACAAAAAAATAATCAGCTTCTTTTAAACACTCCGCTTCTGCCTCCGCGTTTCTCCACAAGCATAACTTCTGAAATAGTCATCTCCTTATCAACTGCTTTACACATATCATAGAGGGTTAATGCAGCAACGGATACTGCAGTGAGGGCCTCCATCTCGACTCCTGTCTGGCCTATAACCCTTATTCGCGCCTCTATATCTACCTTATTTTTTTTGCGGTCAAGAGTGAAACCTATGTGTACTGAAGTGATATTCAAAGGATGGCACATTGGTATAAGTTCACTTGTTTTTTTTGCTGCCATTATACCTGCAACCTTTGCAACACCAAGGACATCACCCTTCGATATTCCCATTTCCTTAATCAGTTTAAGTGTTTGGGGCTTCATATACACAGAGCCTCTTGCAATAGCCTCTCTGAGAGTAGCAGGTTTTTCACTCACATCCACCATCTTCGCCTTGCCTTTTTTATCAAGATGAGAAAACCCTTTCATCAATCCTCCTTTTTTAAATTAAATATATCGCAGCAGAGCAGCGATATATCGAGTCTGTCATTCCGCACTTGTCGGAGCGACTCTTTGCGTAGACTCGCTTCGAGATGCGGAATCCAGAGGGTTTCAAGTGACTTATTCTCCTGGATTCCTGTTTTCACAGGAATGACAAAATACTGAGAAACCTTAAATCCATAGAACCCCTATATATTGTTACAAAAAGTATGGTGCCGAAGGCGGGATTTGAACCCGCACGGCCTTGCGACCACTAGACCCTGAACCTAGCGCGTCTGCCAGTTCCGCCACTTCGGCTCTTCACTATTATACGACCCTCTTTCGAAAAAATCATTATTGTGATAAGCTTTTTATAATGAAAAAAGGTCTGAAGATAACATTAATATCACTTGCAGCAGTTGTCCTTATCTCAGTCATAGCAATTGCTTTTCTTATAAAACACTCAAACAAGATTATTAAATATGAACTTGAGTCCCAGCTCGGTAAAGGCTTTTCTGTCAAACAGATAAGTCTCCATTGGGGAAAAGTTGAAGCCTTTGATATCAGTTTCAAGAATCCTGCTGGTAAAGAGGTGTTTAAAACAGACCATCTCATTCTTGAAGCTGGTTTCATGGGTATTCTCAGAAAAGAATATATTATTTCGAATATCTCCCTCAAAAACCTGTACATCCTCCTTGAGACAGACAATAAAGGCAATCTCATCGCACCATTTCCACAAAAAGAGCCCTCTAAAGAAATGGCAGAAAAACCTCTTCACCCTATTGTGATAAAAAAGATTGAGATAAAGAATGGTGCTCTCGATTATCTTGACAGAAAGGTCTCGAAGACACCAGTTTTGACAAAATTGAGAGATATAGAGCTTGAATTCAAAGATATTGCTGTTCCTCTTGGAGACAATTTTTCAACCTATACCCTTTCAGCAAACATTTTGGGAAACCAGAGTATCGGTATCCTCAAGAGCAAGGGAAAGATAAAACCCAAGACAAGGGATATGGATTGCAAAGTCGAGATAAGAAAACTCGATATAACAGCATTCAAACCCTATTATCAGAAAAAGAGTGATGTTAATGTGACAAAAGGAACCCTTGATTTGGACATGGATGCAAAGGTTACATCGAGAAAGATGAATGCCCCGGGAAAGGCAGTACTCAAAGAACTTGAATTCGAGAAACGTCCTGGAGTAGGCGGAACATTCCTGAATATACCCCTCTCTGCAGTGATAACATTTCTTAAAAAGAACAATAATGAGATTGCCGTTAATTTTGTTATGGAGGGCGACCTCGATAACCCAAAATTCACCCTAAGAGAAGGTTTCATGGATAAAATTGCCATTGCAATGGCAGAACAACTCGGCCTCTCTGTAAAAAAAATAGGAGAATCAATAGTGATATTGGGTGCTGAAGGCACAAAGGAGGCTGAAAAAGGTGTTAAAGGCATAGGGGAGAGTATCAAGAAACTTTTTAAATGAAAATTTTAATATTTAAAGGGGAGTCCTTCAGTTTTTAAAATAAGCCATTTTACTTTTTCCTTTTCGAGTATGAACCTTACATGAACTGGTCTTGGTAAATCT
>JAOUJR010000322.1 GCA_029883145.1 Nitrospirota bacterium | reverse complement strand
GGTCTCTGTATTCCTGATTGATTCTGGTGTAATCTGTACAATAGCCTGTGCCTTGCCATATAAATTTGTTTGAGTGTCTGTTCTTATAAATTTTGCTTCTGTATGGCTTGCACTCCAGGAAACGCCCCAGCCTCCTTCGACAGGTACACCGCCTGCATCAAACACAGTCGCAAGAACCTCCACCGTGTTGTCCGGGTCAGGAGGCGGTTCAAAAATAATAAAATCAGAGGGTTTATTGTATGTACCATCGCCAGGAACGCTCTGTACATCCAGAGTCATGCTGACTGCAAGAACATCTTTTGTGGAGAAAAATACTGACTTTCTGTCCCTCACCTGCCCTGCTCCTGAATTCACCTGCGCGAGGATTGTTGCAAAACCAGGTGAGGTGGAATAGAGCGTCACAGTTGCAATGCCATAGGCATCGGTGTTGGCGACCGTTGAACTCATGATGCCGAACGGATGAGAAAGGTTAGTAAATGTCACAGGTATATTTGCGAGGGGAATTCCATTCCCGTCAAGAACCTTTGTATGTAATGATATAAAAGTATTGGTCTGTGCAATAAAAGTAGAGGGCAACAACTGCACAACAGACGGAATGCCGGTATTTTCACCCGGGGGCATGCTCGGACCGCTTGCACCCCCGCCTCCGCATCCGCATAAAACGGAGAAGGATAAAGCCAATAAAGCTACAACTATTAATATTTTTTTCATACTCATCCTCCAACTCTATTATTAATCACAATAATCAAATGAGCCAATCTGGAAATTTGCCTGCCCAAAAATCTTTATCGCTTTCCCCATGCTCTGGCCCTCAAAAATATATGAAGCGGTGTAATTGTTTATATATGCCAGTCCATATGTATATCTTCCGCTTAAAACATCACTTAAATACTGGCTCTTTCTCGGGAGGTCAACAAGCACGACAGTAGTATCAAATGTATTTATAGTTGTGCCTGTTGGCGGAGTCAGTGTAATCGTCCTATACCGTGTATCTGACTGAATCGGCGGCGAGCCAATAGAATCTGTAGCGCGCCTGAATTCTATCGTGTATTTCTCTATATAAACAGGCTCTAACAGACGTGTTGTATCCGGGTTTAAAAGTCTTAAACTTATTGCCGCAGTTGCAGAATGGTCTGCAAAATATTCATACTCTGGCGGGGGGCCTGGATCGCAGATCTGTTGAACGACATCCACAGAGTAGGTAGGCTCGTCTTGATAGGTGGGTGTTAGTGTGACATCACATATAAGTCCAACATCTTCACATCCATAACTCCCTGGTGAGCCCGGGCCTGAACCACATCCCCATAAAAGGACACTCACGAGCAATGAGCTAAGAGCTAAGAGTATTAAATACCTTTTCTTCATTTTGCCTCCTGTGTGCTTTTTATATAATTACCCTTTTTTACTTTTTATCCTTATTGTTTCTCAACAATCCTCGGTGTGATAAATACCAGAAGTTCGGTTGTAGACACTGTTGTTTTTTCAGTCTTAAACAGCCATCCAAGGATTGGTATTTTCATGAGCCCCGGGACCCCTGAGTCTGAGTCAAAGGTGTTTATCTTATACATCCCTCCAATAACAATAGTCTCTCCATTCATGATGATGACATTTGTTTTTGCCTCTTTTTTGTCTGTCCCGGGTACACCTTCTATTGATGGAAGGGTAAAGTCGAGTTCTTCTTTCTTAATTTCAAGAACCATTACTATAGATTTATCAGGTGCGATATGTGGAGTAACATTGAGCTCAATGTCAATGTCCTTGAACTCCGTGGAAACAGTCCCTTCTGTAGTAAGTTTGCGAATAGGTATACTCTTTCCCTGTTTAATTTTTGCCTGCCCATTATCTACCGTCATTATCCTCGGGTTTGAGATAACCTTGCCATTACCTGTCTTTTCGACTGCAGAAAGCTGTAAGTCAAGCCCTAATGTGCGATCAGCACTCAAGATGCCAAAGTTAATGCCAGAGCCGACATTAGGAGATATAACTGCGGGAAAGTCAACAAGGAAGTTTTCACCTGTAAACGCGCCTTTCCCCAGTGCTGACGAACCTCCTAATGAAGAAAGGGTATTAGGCGCCTTGTAGTTTAACCCCCATTGTATCCCCAACTCTCTTTCACTATTGGTATTTATCTCAACAATCCTTGCCTCAATCATTACCTGAGGAGTTGGCCTGTCAAGGGTTGTAAGGAGATTCTCAATCTGCGGGAAAACTCTCTCTATATCCTTAATGACCATTGAGCTTGTTCGTTTGTCAACACTGATGCTCCCCCTTGGCGTGAGTATTTTTGAATCCTTTATTGACTTCTCAACAACTGAAACTTCAGCATAGCTTATGGGGAATATCTTTGTCTCCAAAGGTTCTGCTTTAGCCTCTGCTTCCTTTGCCTTGGCTGCCTCTTCACTCTCTTTAGCAAGGACTGTATAAGGCGCAACTCTTATGATATTTCCTTCAACAATCTTCCCGAGACTAAAGGTTTTGAGCATTATATCCAGTGCCTGGTCCCAGGGCACATTAATGAGCTTCATCGTTATTTTTCCCTTCACTTCAGGGCTCACCACGATATTGTTACCGCTTATGTCAGAAAGCAGCCTGAATATCGGGACGATATCAGCATCCTGGAAATCAAGGGATACCTTTTTGCCTGTATATCTGCCTTCTGCAGGAGCCTCTGACTCTTTTGTCTCTGCAACTGCCTGTTTCTGTTCCTCAGGCTTTTGAGCTATCGCTGCAAGAGCAGGAGCAGGTGGAGGGAGCTCTTTTCCCGGCCTCAGTAAAGCGATGACAATAGTGTCTCCGACTGCTGCGACATCGAAATTGGTCTTTTCTTTAAG
>JAOUJR010000028.1 GCA_029883145.1 Nitrospirota bacterium | reverse complement strand
TCCGAGTTCTTCAATCTTTTGAGCCCATTTCACAGCATCTATGAGCTTTATCTTTCTCCCACCATGAGTCGAGATAGCCCATAATCCACCCTCGCCTTCCTTTATTAAGGGGGGGACGGGGTGAATTTTCTCAGGAAGTTTAAGACATACATCTTTTAGTGCAGGGTCATCAAACCACTTTTCACCAGTAGCATAAGGCAACCCCCCGACTACTCGCTTTGCATCAATTGCAACCACAATACATTGACTTCCAAACCTTTCAGATGCCTCTCTTATAAAATCAGGATTTTTAACCGCAGCTGTATTTATAGATACCTTATCACATCCTGCTTTGAGAAG
Organism: Nitrospirota bacterium; assembly: GCA_029883145.1. Classification (GTDB taxonomy): domain Bacteria; phylum Nitrospirota; class Thermodesulfovibrionia; order Thermodesulfovibrionales; family SM23-35; genus VGWZ01. Next base: position 11,053 of record JAOUJR010000028.1, on the reverse strand, counting down.
CTCGCGTATATCTTTAATGGTTTTAATCCCTCCGCCAACAGTAAGAGGCATGAAAACTTCTTCAGCAGTTCTCATGACTACGTCAATGATAATATTTCTCTTCTCATGGGACGCAGTAATATCAAGAAAAATAAGTTCATCAGCTCCCTGATCGTCATAGAACTTTGCATTTTCGACAGGGTCACCTGCGTCTTTCAGATTGACAAAGCTGACGCCTTTCACTACCCGCCCATCTTTTACGTCAAGGCATGGGATTATTCTCTTTGTGAGCACCTATCCTCCAACTATAAGGTTAAGGCTAAGGTCAAGGTTAAGAGTCTGGTCTTTTTTCAGCCTCAGCCTCAACCTAAGATTGTGTAACTTTTATGGCTTCTTTCAAATCCAGCGTCCCTGAGTAAATAGCCTTTCCCGTGATTACTCCCCAGAGATTTTTTATATTCATAAGCTTTTTTATGTCATCGATGGACGAGACGCCGCCTGCTGCAATAACAGGGATATTTACGGCTTCAACCATTTTTTTTGTCTCTTCAATATTTGGTCCAGAAAGTGTGCCATCTCTGGCAATATCTGTATAGATAATTCCTGCTGCACCTCTACCTTCTAAATGTTTTGCCAATTCTGTTGCATTAATAGACGTTACTGCTTCCCAGCCCCTCACCGCGACCAAACCTTTTTCAGCATCAATGCCAATGAAGACCCGCCCTGGATATCTACTGCAGGAATAGGTGACAAACTCGGGATCCTCAATTGCTGCAGTCCCGATGATGACCCGGTTAATACCTGCTGAGAAGAGCGTCGTGATTGTATTGATATTCCTTATTCCGCCTCCTACCTGGAGGTCAATCTTTACCGACTGTCGGATTTTTATTATTGCATCAAAATTCTTCTGACTGCCGGTAAATGCACCATCGAGGTCAACAACGTGAAGCATTTGAGCCCCGCTTGCTTCCCATCTTTTCGCAGTTGCTTCAGGGTCATTTGAATAAGTGGTCACTGCATCTCTTTTGCCCTGGAAAAGTCTTACACACTGCCCATCCTTTAAATCTATTGCAGGAATGACAAGCATGCTTTAATATAACATAAAGGTATGAGAAGGATAAGCAGAAGGTGTCACTATATCACATTGGTCGTATTATGCTTTATGCAATGTGCATTTTTTGTGTCGATTTCTTATGCGGCCTCTTTCGCTATCCCTGAGAAACTTGTCTACAACCTTACCTGGACAGGCATTAAGGCTGGTACCGCATCTCTTGAGATACAAAACGATGGGGACAATATAAAAATTATTTCGACTGCCCAGTCAGCAAAATGGGTCTCTGTTTTTTATAAAGTAGACGATAGAGTAGAAAGCACCCTTATTAAAAACCCGTCCCTGTCATTTATAGGGCAACCTACAAATTATAGGCTCAAAATAAGAGAAGGCAGACACAGGAGGGATAAAGAAGTTATCTTTGATCAGTCTGTTGGCAAAGTAACCTATATAAATCATCTTGATAAGGAAAAGAAGGAGTTTACCGTCCCTGCAAATATCCTTGACCCTCTATCGAGTTTTTACTACCTGAGAACCCTCGATTTAAAAGTTGGAAGGCCTGTATTTATAGATATATTTGATAACAAGCAAATATGGAGCGTTGAGATACAGGTATTGAAAAAAGAGAAGCTCGAGCTTCCTACAGGAACATTTGATACAATTCTTGTAAAGCCACTTATGAAATCAGAAGGCATTTTTTACAGAAAGGGTGAGATTCTTATCTGGCTTACCGATGATAAGAAATATATCCCTGTGAAGATGCAGACAAAGGTTGCTGTTGGTTCTATTACCGCAACACTTGTCGGAGGGAATTATTGAAAGTATCTCTCATTATAACCACCTACAACAATCCCTCAGCCCTGAGTAAAGTGACCGAAAGCATTTTAAACCAGACCATGCTCCCAGACGAAGTCATCATCGCAGACGATGGTTCCGATGAGAATACTGCTCAGGGAGTAAAAAGTTTCTCTAAAGGTGCATCGTTTCCTGTGCTCCATGTATGGCAGGAAGACAAAGGATTCAGGGCTGCTAAGATCCGTAATGAGGCGATAAAACAAACATCTGGGGACTACATTATTCTCTTAGACGGTGATTGTGTGGTGAACCAGCATTTTATATCAGACCATTTGACACTACAAGAAGAGGCATGTTTTATACAAGGCAAGAGAGTGCATGTCAACAGAGATATTGTATCATATTTTAATTATGAGTATGCCAATTCAATACCCGCATTGATGAAAATGGCCCTGACAAGCAAGATTTCTAATGCTCATCATTTAATTCATCTTCCCCGTTCACTTTTCATTAAGAATAAAAAACTTAAGGGGATAAAGTCATGCAATATGAGTTTTTTTAAAAAAGATATTTTAGCTGTGAATGGCTTTAATGAGGATTTCATGGGATGGGGTGATGAAGATTCTGAACTCGCATGCAGATTTTTTAAATTTGGACTCATAAAGAAGGTGCATTCATCTATGGCAATATGTTTTCACCTCTGGCACCCAACGAACAAAAAGAAAAACGTTATGAACAAACAACTTCTTTTAGCTGCTATTGCATCAAAAGATTATTTTTGCAAGAATGGAATCTTTAAGCAAAATTAACTCAGACAACCTTCTCTGGACAGGGTATCTGGGTATGTTCTTCTTTCTTCCGATAGCTACATCTCCAGTGGTAATATGTGGAGTTTTTGTGCTCGGTGTCTGGATTTTTTCTGGAAAGTTTTTAAGGGATATCACCACATGGCAAAATTCCAAAATTATACTCCCAGTGATAATCCTTATTGTTTTGCCATGGGTTGGCCTTATTTATACGCCACTGCCTACTGACGGATTCCCTGTAGCTGTAAAGACTCATTACTGGTTATATGCTCTCGCAATTACACCTGTTCTCACTACCCAGAAACAGCCTGAATTGATAATCAAGATGTTTCTTTTAGGGCTTTCTCTCAATAGCGCGATTTCAATACTACAATTTGCAGGATTAGTACCTCTTAAAAAGGGGCTTGCAACCGGACTGCTTGGAGGAAGTTCAGCGCACATCCCCTATTCATTGCTGCTCACTACGGGAATACTTATCGCATCATTTTACTTTTTAAAGGCCCGGTCGAAAAGAGAACACTTGCTCTATATTTCTGCCATGCTTCAGTACTTTGCAACTATAAGTTTTACAGGAGGGAGAAGTGGATACGTAGCATTGATAGTCTTATCACCCTTCATCGTGTATAACATATTAGGGCAGCGGCATATAGTGAAAATACTCATCGTGAGCATCCTCGCAGTGGCTCTTTTGTTTTCCTTTCCAGTGGTGCAATCACGATTTTTAAAGGCTAAAGAAGACGTAGTGCTTTATACGCAGGGGAATGTGAATACATCTATAGGGTTAAGATTTCATATGTGGGAGATCGCAGTATCGGAGATGAAGAAGAATCCTATTCTTGGAATCGGTACAGCAGGTTTTAAAAAATCATGGGAGCTTCATAAAAAAGATCCAGCACTTCCTTTCTTCGACCATCCGCATAATAGCTTTCTCTATATGATGGTAAGTTTTGGTATAGTGGGTCTTGTTGCTTTTTGCTCACTTCTATTTATAATGTTAAAAAGAGGATGGAAATGCCGTGATTCAGCCCCCGGATTTGCAGTATTTGCTTTTACAGGGGTCTTTATTATAGGAAGTCTGACCGATACACAGGTACTTCCATTTGCAACAGCAATTGCATTACCTCTTTTCACAGGGGTATCTGAGGCATTACATGTTGCCTGAAAAAGTTCATCTCTCAGTAGCCATTATTACAAAAGATGAGGAAAGTAGGCTGCCTCAATGCCTAAAAAGTGTTTCTTTTGCAGATGATATTGTAGTAGTAGTTGATTCAAGGAGCACGGATAGAACCGCGGAGATCGCTAAAGAGTTTGGATGCAGAGTTTTTATTGAAGATTGGAAAGGTGACGGACCTCAGAAAAACAGCGCGGTTGATAAATGCAAGCATGAATGGATACTCATTGTAGACGCTGATGAGAGGATACCTGAAGAAACCGCACGCAAGATTAAGCAGATAATAAGTGATCCGAAAAATGCTGATGCATACAGTTTTCCACGGAGAAATTATTTCCATGGCAGGTGGATTAAATACAGCGGGTGGTGGCCTGACAGGATAGTAAGACTTGCAAGAAAGAGCAAAGGCTGCTTCCAGGCTATAACGCATGGCAGGTGGGAGACAAGTGGCATTCTTGAGAAAGTTGATGTGCCGTTCGATCACTATAGTTTTACCGGTTATTCTGACATGCTTACCATAATGGAGATAAGGTCGACTGATATGGCGAGAGAGCTTTTTGAGGCAGGAAAGAGGGCGAATGTTTTTACGCCATTTTTTCATGGGAGTGCCATGTTTATCAAAGTCTATATTTTGAAACTTGGGTTTCTGAACGGACTTGACGGCTTTATCTTTGCGATTACAAGAGCAGGAGGGACATTTTTTAAGTATGCAAAACTTCTCGAACTTCAGCGCGAAAACAAAAGATAAAAGAAGAGCCAGCAGATTTCTTTTTATCTTTGGTACAAGACCTGAGGCGATTAAACTTGCTCCTCTCATAGTGAAGCTTAAAGATGTTGGAAATATTCAAGTGTGTGTGACAGGGCAGCATAGAGAGATGCTGGATCAGGTCCTGCAATTTTTCTCGATAGTTCCTGATTATGACCTAAAAGTCATGATGGAGAATCAAAGCCTTTTAGCAGTCACTTCAAGATCTTTAAAGCTCCTTGAAAAGGTGATCAAGGAAAGCAAGCCTGATCTTATCATTGTACAGGGAGACACAACCACTACTTTGGTTGGGGTATTGGCAGGGTTTTATAACAAAATAAAGGTTGCACATATTGAAGCAGGGCTGAGAAGTTTTCATAAGTTTTCTCCTTTCCCTGAAGAAACGAATCGTGTCCTGGTAAGTCATGTCGCAGACTATCATTTTGCTCCGACGGATAAAGCGAAAGAGAATTTGTTAAGAGAAGGCATATCAGAAGGAAATATTTTTGTTGTTGGCAACACGGTAATTGATGCCCTTTTCATGGGGCTGGATATTGTGAACAGAAATGAAAAAAGGTTTTACGATTATTTTACATTTCTCAATTTTTCAAAAAGGATAATATTGGTTACAGGGCATCGTCGTGAAAGTTTCGGTAAGCCTTTTGAAAATATATGCTATGCACTTAAGGAGATTGCTCAGGAGAATGTCGAGATAATCTATCCTGTCCATCTTAATCCAAATGTGAGAGGACATGTCTATCCGATGCTGAGTGGTATAAAAAATATTCACCTCGTAGAGCCTCTCGATTATCCCTATCTCATCTGGCTTATGAGTAAAAGTTATCTTATCCTCACCGATTCAGGTGGCATTCAGGAAGAAGCCCCAAGTCTCGGAAAACCTGTTTTAGTTTTGAGAGATATTACTGAACGTACTGAAGGCATTGATGAGGGTACGGCACTACTGGTTGGAACGGATAAAGAGAGAATAGTAACATCAGTGAAGATGCTCTTATCGAATAAAGGTAAGTACAATAAAATGGCAAAACGCAGAAACCCTTATGGAGATGGGAGGTCTTCCCTCAGGATCAGGGATATAGTAAAGAAATTGCTTGATTAGATATTTGCATAACAAATGAACCACAAGGCTTCCAGAATATGATAAAGGACAGGAACTGTTTGCTCAGAGCATCGATAATCGTCGTTAGCTATAACGGAATGCTTGAAAATACGGCTCCATGTCTGGAGAGTATTTTTAAAGAAACTAATTACTATGACTATGAGGTGATAGTAGTAGATAACAATTCAACCGACGGCACTCAGGGCTATCTCCGGCAATTAGCCGCTCGGCATCACAACATCAAGTTTGTCCTGAACAAGTCCAACAGGGGCTTTGCCGGCGGCACTAATGACGGAATACATGCATCGAGCGGTAATTATTTAGTGCTCCTCAACAATGATACTGCAGTAACAAAAGGTTGGCTGGAACGACTTTTAAAGCCTTTGAACGAAGACAGGGCGATCGGCATGGTTGGTCCTGTATCAAATGAGGTGGGGAATGAGCAGCGAATATTTGTAAGGGGAACAACCCCTGAAGTAATTATGGAAGAAGGATATGCATGGACCAATATGAGTAGCGGGGATATCTTTGAAACAGACAGGCTCGGGTTTTTTTGCGTTGCAATGCGAGGGGAACTGACGGAAACCGTCGGCCTGCTCGATGAAAAGTTCAGTCTCGGTTACTTTGAAGACGACGATTACTGTATCAGGGTAAAAAACGCCGGCTACAGGCTGGTCTGCTGCGAGGATGTCTTCATATACCATAGAGGGAGCAAATCCTTTGCTAAAAGAGAAAATCCGACACACACGCTGATGAAGAAAAACAAGAAACTGCTTGAAAAGAAATTTCATATAAAATACAGCCCTCCCCACCCAAGGGACAGGCATTTGGAACTGATAGGGTCTTATATCGAAAGGATTAAGAAAGAGGGTCTGGCTTCCGGACTCATGTATAAAATAGACAACAGGCTCAGGTTATTGGAAGGAATGAAGCCACGGGGATTGCTCAAGAAATTGCGTTTTGAAAGGCGGCTGAATCATCTGAATAATTTACTCAGGCAGTATACCAGGTGTGAAGGAAGACATCATAATGAATGAGTATTACGGGTCATTACGGCCTGAAATCGCGGCTATGATCCCTGATGGATGTAAAACAGTTCTTGATATAGGCTGCGGCACCGGGGCTTTGGGTAAGCATATCAAGGAGAATGGCGTCAAAGAGGTATGGGGTGTTGAAATATCCTCCTATGGAGCAAATGAGGCAAGAAAAGTGCTTGATACTGTCATTGAAGGGGATATCGAGGCTATACAGCTCCCCGTTAAGGAGGGATATTTTAATTGCATCGTATGTGCAGATGTGCTCGAGCATCTGCATGACCCGTGGGCAACGGTGGGTAAACTGAAGAAATTTCTAAAGCCGGAGGGTACTATGGTAGCAAGTATTCCGAACATCGGCTTTCACAGGATTATACGTGGATTAATAAAAGGTAAATGGCAATATACCGATGCAGGGATCCTTGATCGAACCCACCTGAGATTCTTTACGTTGCAGGGAATTATGGAGCTTTTTTCTCTAAACGGTATGGTACTTGAGAAACTCTATCGAAGAATTGATTGTGGATTAAACATGAGGATTCTTAATATTCTTTGTTTGAATAAGTTGAAAGAATCTCTTGTAATACAATATATCGTAAGAGCTAAGATTATTTAAGGCCGTACAATAAAAAAGAGGAGATACTTCAAAGTCATTTTTATTATGGAAATGGATTCTACTTTCAGAATGTTCGAAAAACCTTTCTTAACAAGATGTCCGATAGGCTGCGGCTCTATACTAATATCCAGTGATATTGTAACAGAGGAAGGCCATTTACTTAAGTGCACCGAATGTGGTCAATTGATCAGCCGGTGCTCTGAAGAACAATATCTTAGTAGTATAGAAGGGTTTAATATTCCAGAAGGAACATCCACGCAAGGAAAATCAATAAAACGGAGTTTTAAGCTATATCACAAACGCCTAAAAAAGATTGAACGTTTTTATGGCAAGCTTCCTCAAAGGATCCGATTATTAGATGTAGGCTGCTCAACCGGTTCATTTTTAGCATTTGCCCAGAATAAAGGATGTATAATAACAGGTGTTGAGCCAGCTGTCAGAGCAGCAGAAACCGCTATAGGGCAAAAACTCAATGTAAAACAAGGTTTTTTACAAGAGTTAAATCTTACCCAAAATTATTATGATGTTATAACTCTTTTTGAAGTTATCGAGCATCTAAAAGACCCTTTAAGTCTGCTAAGAGAATGCCACCGCATTTTAAAACAAGGAGGCATAATGGTAATCAGCAGAGGGAATACCAGCAGTTGGACGGTTAAGTTTATGAAACAGCGATGGGATTATTTTGATTTCAAACATGGTGGGCACATTAGTTTTTTTAACCCTGTATCTTTGAGGAAAATATCAAAAAAGGCCAGCTTTGATGTCATTAGACTTGAAACACGACGGGTCAGCATCTACAGGAAAGATGAAGTTTCTAAGTTCAAGTTTAAAACTGCAAAAATTATTGAAGGGCTTCTCAACCCATTTGCAAAACTCTTCAGCAGGGGACACGATATATTGGTATTTATTAAAAAACCATACGTTAATGCAAAATGAGTAAGGAGAAAATAATGCGGAGATGGCTTATAATTTCCTACTTTGCCAATATTGATGCAATGGCCCCTTCTCATCACATTGATGATAGGCTCACTTTTTTCACACAAAAGGGAATTGATATCAGCCTTCTCAGTTCACCATGCGGAGCACATTATAAGGACATAAATCATACGAGGGTTCCTTCTCCCGCTCCGTCAGGCATCAGATATGAGGTTAGATATTTCTTAAGGAGAAGAATTAGAAAAATATTTTGGTTTAAATTCTGGGAGACCTTTTTGCTTTTACCTGTTTATCCATTTTATTTTATAGAAAAAATATTTTTAAGACTGGATAGTACGTGGTCTTGGTTTATAACGGCCTCAATTATAGCTACTATCCTCGCCATTAAGAAAAAACCAGCAATAATCTACAGCACTGGCGGCCCTGTAAGCGCCCATATAGTTGCTATGGTCGTGTCCTATATTACTAGAATACCGTATATCACCGAGTTTCAGGACCCCCTTGTGCATAGGTATGCAGCACCCGGTAGGCTTGAGAGACATTTTATTAAAAAAATTGAACGATTAATCTTCAAGACAGCACATGCGGCTGTATTCCTTACACAACAAGCTGCAAAGAATGCCTATGAAAGAAATAATAACAGCAAAAAATCATTTGCGATATACGCAGGCGCAGTTCCCCGCGAAAATATGACGCCATATAATCGTGAAGAGGTATTCAATATCGTTCATTTTGGTTCCCTTGGTGGGAGCAGGAATTTAGATTATATTTTTAAGGCATTGGTTTTATTGTTTCGCGAGTCTCCAAATCTGCCAAATTACTTCAGACTTAATCTCTACGGGAACAACAGCAGAAATGTGAGCAAAGAAATAGAACAATTCCCTTACAGGGAGATACTCAAAGTGAAAGGTAAAGTACAGAGGCAGGAAGCTATGGATTTTATGTATAAAGCTGATGTGCTGCTCCTCATACAGAATACCGATGATGTTTCTTTTGAAACAATACCATCAAAGGTTTATGAGTACCTGCATACAGGAAGACCTGTTCTTGCCCTTGTGTATCGAAACGATGAACTGAGAAGTATGCTTGAAGGAATGGGACATATAGTGGTTCAGACAGATGATGAGCTGGATATAAAAAGCGGACTTGAAGCATACATCGAGAGGTGGAAACAAAATCAATTACAATCCTTTCCTTTGAAGTCTCCTTATACAGTAGAAAAGGCAGTTGATGAACTTATATCTTTGGCAAATATTATCTCGAAATGTTAAATGACCCTAAAAATATACTGGTTATAAACATGAGATATATCGGAGACGCTATCTGGATGTATCCATTCATAAAAAATCTGAAATTGAATCTGCCTGACGCACATATCTCCGCATTAGTAAATAAAGGTGCTGAAGTGTTTTTAGAACTCATGCCTGAGCTGTCTGAAGTGATTGCTTTTGAAAGAGAGAAGATGAAAGGTAATAAAGGAGTTTTTAAATTCATACATTTTTTGAAAGAAGTTTGCAAAAGGAATTTCGATACAGTTTTTGTCCTTTCAAATTCAGACCGTCCCACGATCATTGGCTTTGTCTCAGGTGCAAAAACAAGGATCGGTTTTAAATCTGATAATTGGTGGAGAGGATTCCTGCTTACAGATAGGTTCCAGTGGAATGATGATAAAAACCCGCATATGATCGAATATTATCTCCAGGCTCTTACCGATTCCGGGCTTAAAATATATGATAAGAGATTGACTTTTGATGTCCCTGACAGTGCAATAAAAGGAATAACCGAAAGATTCAGTCTGTTAAAAACAAGGGATAAGAAAACCATCATAGTTCACCCTGGTACAAGGACGGAACTCAGGCAGTGGGGAGTTGAGAATTTTGCAGAGGTCATAAATTCAGTAGCCGAACAGTATAGAATCTTTTTGATAGGAGGGCCTCACGAAGATACTGTCATTCAAGCTATACTGAACAGACTGAAAAGATCACCAGATATAGTATCAACCGATCTTAGTCTAATGGAATTTGCTGCTTTATGTAAGTTCAGCGATCTGTTTGTTGGTAATGATTCAGCACCAATTCATATCGCAGCAGCCACTGGAGTATTCGTTATAGGGATCTATGGGCCGACTCTCTCAAAGTACTGTAGCCCTTGGACGGATAAAAGAGTTTTGTTCGATCTGAGTACGGTTCCCTGTAGGATGTGCAGACAGGACAAGTGCATCTATCCAGAAAAGCAAGCGTGTCTCACTATCGTCACACCGAAGATGGTTATTGATAAAATAGACGAGATACTTAAATCTTAGCCCGTATCCTGTTGACAATACCATTAAAAATGCGGTCAAATAGTAATAAGTTTAATTCAGTTGATTTCATGATAATGCAGGAGGATAGATGCACATAGGAATTATTGGTACGGGTTATGTCGGTCTTGTCACAGGGGCCTGTTTTGCCGAATTTGGATTATTTGTCATATGCTTAGACAAAGACGAAAAGAAGATAAAATCTTTGAAAAAAGGCAGAGTGCCTTTTTATGAGCCAGGTCTTGAAGAGCTTGTACAGAGAAACCTTAAGGAAGGCAGGCTCACTTTTACTACAAATGTAGCAGAAGCAGTTGATTCTTCCCTGGTGATGTTCATAGCCGTGGGTACACCTCCACGGGGTGATGGCTCAGCAGATCTGAAATACATCGAAGATGTGGCTAAGGAAATAGCTGCAAATTTGAACGGATACAAGATTATTGCCACAAAGAGTACTGTTCCTGTCGGAACAGGTGACAGGATAAGGGAGATAGTTTCGAGAAACCT
>JAOUJR010000321.1 GCA_029883145.1 Nitrospirota bacterium | reverse complement strand
GCCCGTTCTTTGCCGCAAGCCTTTCCATCATCATATTGATAATAACGTTTTGATACTTTCTGAATCCAAGATTATCAATCTTTGCAGCATCATATGGATTCCAACCAGTAGCCCAGACAATTGAGCCTGCTTTTAGGGAGAGGCTTTGTGGTTTCATATTAAGGTCAATGGCATTATATTTACACGCCTCAACACATTTATTACATTCATCTTTCTTGCAGAACTTCTCATCAATGACATATCTCAGGGGAAAGGCAAATTCATGGGGAAGATAAATTGCCTTTGTCTTATCCATACCAAAATTGAACTCGTTTGGCCTATCAACCGGGCATGCCTCAACACAGGCATTGCAGGCAGTACAATTCTCGTTTATATAGCGAGGATTCAGCTTCACCGTTACATCAAAGTCACCTTCTGAACCAGAAACCTTCTCCACCTCTGCCATGGTATAAAATTTTATCCTCGGATTATTCTTGATTCTTCTGAAATTTATCTCCAGACCACAACTTGGGGGGCATAACTTTGGGAAATATTTATTAAGCTGAGCTACCCTTCCTCCCAGATAGGGATTCTTCTCAATAAGAGTGACTTCATAACCGACCTCGGCTGTTTCTACCGCAGTAGTTATTCCACTAATTCCCCCGCCTACAATCAATATATCTTTTTTCTTTTCCTCTGCCATATTTTCCCTCCATACATAGTTATATTTCAAGGCATTAAAAAAATTCAAAAAGTTAAAGGTAGGTACACATTCATGTTCATGCACCTTGTGTAGATATTCAGGCGTGATTAGTTAAATATAAGATATGTCTATTTGTCAATAAAAAAATGATAAAAAAGAATGTGAGACCTTGGTGATCTATTATGTTGACTCTTGCTTCTTGGTCTGCAGAAGCTTATCTAATGCCTTATCTTTGAGTTTTAATGTATCTTCAGAAAACAGATTGAATCTTATCCATCTGTAGCCAAAACTTAGAAGTTCTTCTTCATCTTCTCTTATCTTTTCGATACCCTCTTTCTCCACATCATAGATATCAAAAAACTTAGTTTCAAAAAGGAATTTCTTGAACTCATCCAGGTCGTAACAGGCCTTGTAAAGCATTTTCGCTTTTCCTCTATCAAGCTTGTTCCCCTTCCGGAAATAATCATGGAAGGTAACTTCCTTGTATGATTCATTCATTTTATCATAGATATCAATCCCCTGATCCTTCTTCCACTCTTGAATTATCCATTGTTTTTCCTCTTTTAATCCAAGGCATAAGGGCTTTTCCTCTATTAAAAACTCTTCTTCCTTCGAGGAAGCCGGGAATATGGGATACATCCTGCATGACCATGGCCTGTCCTGGTATATCCCGCACCCATCTGACAAAACAAAAGGGCAGCTTTTATTTTCATCCTCTATCATCTTAAGCACCACTAAAGGCAATCCCTCTTCTCCTAAAAGCGCGATGGTATATCTCTCTAAGAACTCCCCAGAAGATAATCCGATACCCCTTCTCATCCTCAGGACATCGTAAGGTGTAAGAAAGATATTTACATCATTACAGCAGGTGTTAAAACAGGAGAGTCCTTTATGACATGAGAATTTAAATTTCTCATCCATGGAAAGCTTCCGGTGTTTTTCGGTATATTCTTCATTCATAAACCATCTCACCTCATATATTTATTAAATATGATATATTATATATTATTATAAAATAAAGGGGGCGACCCGAAAGTCGCCCCAAAACTAAATATCTCTCAGGACTATTAGCTTAAATGATAGGGATCATTGGCCTATCGAATACCGTCCATTCCTTCTTATCCACATCATACTTCACGTTTAGAAAGTGCTTCTGACCCTCATCCAGCTTAAGATAATCGTACTTATGGTAATACCCAGGCCATCTTGACTCCTTCCTCGCCATCCTTGTCCTTACACATGCCTCTGCAACCCACAATCTGTGTATTGCCTCCCATGCCCTCAGCAGCTCATGAAGGTCCTTGGCTGCAATCTTCTCTGTATCCTCTACACAGAACGCTAACTTCCAGAGGGCGGTCTCGAGCATCTTGTCAGATGTCCCATACCTGGTCTCCCAGCTACCTGCATATTCTCCCATTATCTTCTGTAACCTGAATAGGAACATCCGCGGTTGAATGTAATTAGGATTCACATCAGGCAGCGTTGTGAAGTCTTTCTTTTCGTCATAGAGGCTAAATGGCTTATATACTGTTTCCTTGAGTTTATTTATCGTATCATCAGATACTGTTGGTGTGTAGCCCTTCTTATCATTGGCAAACCTCACTGCTGACTTTGCTGCAATCCTTCCATTTACATGGGCGCCGCTTGAGAACTTATGGGCACATGCCCCTGCCCCGCAGCCTGCTGTGAATAGACCCATGACAGTTGTCATAAAGTTGTATTTGGCAGGGAATGCATCAGCATATTCTTTTGGCATAAGGTCTTCAGGACCACAAACCCATGCACCGCAAGAGGCGGCATGTGAACCTATGAAGCTAGGATCTGATAACTGAAGCTCCATAGGTTTTTCCATAGGGTCGACATTATGGGCAGCCCAGTTTGTTGCACCTGCGATTGTCATGTCGAGGAAGTCCTCCCATGCTTCGGCCTCATACTCCTTTATCTTCTTCTTCAGCTCCTTCGGATCTGTTATCTCCTTCTGAAACCTTTCTACTACCCTCTCTGTATGCATGAGTAATGGCGCTTTGCCTGCCTTTATTGCAAGTATCATCTCATAGTTTCTCACAGGAGTTGGACAGGGCTTTATTTTCGAATATGGCGCCCACTTGTCTGTCTCTGACAGATATCCAAAGACATATGGCTGGTCATAGGTATCTAATGCTGGTGTCTTAAAGA
>JAOUJR010000319.1 GCA_029883145.1 Nitrospirota bacterium | reverse complement strand
CCTTTTCTATTCTAACCTCTTGCTCTGGAGAAAAGAGATTAAACTCCAGTTCAGCCCCATACTTCCAGGAGTTCCAGGATCTTATGATATTGAAATCCCCAGTTACTACATACCTCTCCCCAGCATAGGTTAGAGTTCCTTCTACTCCAGGTACTCCAGAAGTTAGAAACCTGAATTTCTGAGGGATCCCCCTAGAGCCTACATATTCAGTATCCCAGGCTCCTTTAGGAGATTCTGATTTCTGAGCCAGTTAATCCCCTCCCAGGCCCAGCCAGAAGGCCAGAGCTATCAGCAGTAAGCAGCCTACACAGGCTATGAATGTGATGAAATCTCTTCTGGGCCACTGATCGCGGATCCATAACTGTAGGATCTTTCTGGGATGGCCTGTACTCTCGAAAAAACCTTTCCTACCGCTAGGGTTATTAGCTGGAGAAAGGAGAGCATGAACCATCTTTCCAGGAAAGTGATGGATCCGAATCAGCCCCTATTTTATCGGATCATAGAAACTACAGCTTGAGGTAGGGGAAAGTGTACACACTTTCTGGGTTTCCAGATGTTCAGGGGCCTGAAGGAGCTTCTTACATTTTAGACAGATGGGAGAGCCCCTATAGTGCTCCCAGGCCCAGGAAAGCCTGGTATCCTGGAGCTTTTCTAAAATAAGTTTCAGATCTCTCTCTGAAATCTGCTGGGCCTGAGCCATTATTCTACGATCCTCACAAACCCTAAGCTGATATCCAGATCCAGGATCTTACATTCAGTGGCTACGTTCCTTAGCTGCTCTAACTCAGAGGTTTTGAGTTCGCCTTTAAAGTGAACTACCCTGTTTCCACTGAAGTAAATTACTTCATACTCTCCCTGTTTATCTCCAGGCCTGAAGAAAGTAGCTCCCTTCTCATGCTGCAGTTTCATCAGCAGATCAGAACTCTTGATTTTAGCCAGCAGTTTCATTAGGAGGCCCCCAGATCTGGCCCAGTGAGGAGGGCTGTTATGTTATGTAGGGCCTCCTGTTCCTCAGAGGTTTGAACATGGGGGCTCAGCTCTGCTAGCTCTACTAACACTCCCAGGAGAGGGAGCTCATGTTTCTGTACCTGGAGCCCTGACTGGCCATTCCAACAGGAGGAGCAGAAACTCTTAGCGATCCGATTATAGTTGCAGTAGTCAATCGTTCTTACATAGCGTGAACCCTTCTCTACTCTGTGACCACAGGAAGCTGTTAAAGATCTTCCAGCGATTCTAGGATAGATATGTAAAGCCATCTCTGAGCCTCCCTCCTCCCCTCCTACCTCTTCCGTAGGGGGCTGGGCCTAGCCTTAAACCATAAACCACAGTGGTTACAGCGATAATCTCCATCCTCAGGGTTTCCAATAGCGTTCAGGCTAAAATGTTCACAGTTCTCTCCCTCAGCCATTCACTTCCCCCCCCTCAGGCCCTTCTAGTTCTTCCTGGGTTTCTGTTCGGTTCCTCAGCCACTCGTCAGGAATACTTCTGTAGGCCTCAGTCAGCAGTACTCTACAAACTTCAGTGTTATGCTCTAGGCCTCTAAAACCCTTAATGGCCTTAAACATCTGAGCCTCGTTGTTTTTGAAAGTCATTCTGATGTGTACAGGTTTATTCTTACTCATATACACCCCACTTAGAACTAGAGTGTATATGGATTCCCTATAAAAGATTTTTCTACAATTATCTTCTAGAATTACTCTATATTTCTGTATGAGTACAAAAAACAGTGGATTCCGATTCCAGAATTACACCAAAATTTAAAAGTGTTACATAGTTGCACCAAAATTTAAAATTGTTACAATGAGGAAACGGTAACACTTTTATATCCTCCACTAAACATGAATTTTGTTCTAAAGGAAAGCGAAAAATTGCCCAGAAAGAAAAAGGATGATTCAATTCATATCAGAATGACTTTTGTAGGGGAACTGGCCAGGAGATTTAGGCTTATAAAAGACTATTGGAAACTTCAGAGCAATACAGATATGATTAGAACCCTGTTTACAAAAGAGTTTGAGAGGATAAAGGATAAGGGTTTATCTCCCCCTACTCCCCCACTGGAACATTTCAACACCTATAACGATCATGCAACCATCAGAGATCATACGCTAGGCCTCTACATAGACATCTATCCCAGGCCAGAGGGAGAATTATGGTGTGAGCACTGCGAAAGCACAAAATGTGAACACATCAGATTTGCTCTCACAGAGCCCCTCAAAAAGAAGGGCTGGAAACATAAAGGAGAGAAATGAATTGGTGAAGGACATAGTAGAGAAAGTTCCTGGTTGGGTTCAGAAATTTCTGTTACCGAATTTGGATGAGAAAATCAGAACTATCGTTAGCGCAGAAGTAGATAGAGTTATGGTACTGGCAGAAAAAATCAATAGTATTGATAAGAGGCTGGCAGTTTTAGAGGCTAATCCTTTAGTAATTGCCTTCAACGCCCTGAATGTCAGCCTAGCCAGTAAGTTTGTAGAAGAATTCGAGAAGAGGTTCCTTAAAGAAAATCCACTCACTCCCCACGAGATAAGAAAAAGAAGAGAACTCACTTCTAAACTGGATAGAAATATCATATCTCCTCAGGAGGCCAAGGAACTCCGTGATATTTTGCAGAAGGAACTAGAGGAGGCCAGAGCAACAGGTAATCTTCTGGCGGTATTAGCGATATTGTTTCTTCTTGGGTTGTTGATAGCGATTATTGTAGCTTCAGGCGAGTGAGATAAATGGATAGTTTAGGGTATGGTTGATGAGTGTCTCACGAAACCCTGTGCCAAATGTGGTAATATCATTCATGGGGCGAACTGGATCTGTTCTCAGTGTAAAATTTGCATCTGCTTAACCTGTGGATATGACATAGATCACTGTCCTAA
>JAOUJR010000318.1 GCA_029883145.1 Nitrospirota bacterium | reverse complement strand
TGATTCACTTGAATATATTTCTAAAGACCCTGTTCACAGGAAGTATCACCACAACAATCTTACTTTCAGTCTGCTTTATGCATTTACAGAAAATTTTATCCTTGTTCTTTCCCATGACGAAGTAGTCCACGGAAAACGTTCAATGCTCAATAAAATGCCCGGAGATATATGGCAGAAATTCGCAAATTTGAGGCTTTTCTATGGTTTCATGTATAGCCATCCGGGGAAGAAACTGTTATTTATGGGTGGAGAATTCGGACAGTGGGATGAGTGGAACCACGATAAGAGTATTGACTGGCATCTCCTGAGATTCAAACCTCACAGATGCCTCCAGAAGTTTGTCATGGATATGAATCACCTTTATCAATCTGAACCTGCTCTTTATGAGGTAGACTTCCTCTATAAGGGCTTTGAATGGATAGATTTTCGGGACACTGAACAGAGCGTCATATCATTCATAAGGAAAGCAAAAGATCCCCACAACTTTCTTGTGGTCGTCTGTAATTTTACATCAGTTCCGAGAATCGGGTATCGCATTGGTGTTCCTGAGAAATGCTTCTACAACGAAATGCTGAACAGTGATTCACAAATATACGGGGGCAGTAATCTTGGCAATGCCGGAGGCGTAAATGCAGATAAGATCCCTTGGCACGGAAGGCCCTATTCAATCACTATCACCCTCCCCCCACTTTCTGTTCTTATATTTAAGCCAGTTAAAAAATAACCCTGATAACCTTCCCTAACGTTCTGGCGATGCCAATATCAAAGTCCAATAAAATTTTCCGGAACTTTTTGCGTACGCAGCACCGGCTTCTTTAAAGTCAGGATTCATGATGACTTTACAGTGAGATGTACTTTCTATCCACCCTTTCACTAACTCCTCTGTAGTCCGATAGCCTTCTGCCACATTCTCTCCAAAAGTTATCCATTTATAACCAATCCTTGAAAGCCTCTCTTTTGTGCTGCTTCCATCATAACCTTTATGACCTAAAAAGCCATTTCGAGCCATGTCTAAAGAGTGATGTAATGACGCCTTTCCAAGCTTGTCATTCCACGCAACAGGGTTGGCTGGTTTATAATTTTTTTCTCCACATATACTGCCTTTTGTTCTCATCTCATTAATCAATTCTACTACTCTTTTTTCTATTCTCTGTTTTTTAAAGTCACCACTCTCAGCAAGATTTTTATCCATTACGCAAATGAGAAAAAGACATAAAAAACAAACTGGTAAAATCTTCCAGTTTTTCATCTTGTGGTACCGTTATTCCTCCGTAACTTTCACTTTCATCTCTATCCTTTCAAGAGGATTGTCTCTTTTGTCTCTCTGTTTATTCACTATTTTGTCCGCCACTTCCATGCCTGAAACAACTTCGCCAAAAACCGTATATTGCTTAT
The DNA here is from genome assembly GCA_029883145.1 of Nitrospirota bacterium. Lineage (GTDB taxonomy): Bacteria > Nitrospirota > Thermodesulfovibrionia > Thermodesulfovibrionales > SM23-35 > VGWZ01. Next base: position 1,476 of record JAOUJR010000318.1, on the reverse strand, counting down.
CAAGGAAAAAAGAATCGGCAACGCAGAGGAAAAACTGTGAACCTGCACTGTCAGGATGTGCCGCCCTTGCCATTGAAAGGGTTCCCCTTTTATGTGGCTTACTATTAAATTCTGCCTTAATCGTATATCCAGGTCCACCTGTCCCGTGTTTTGACTTGTCAGGATCTTTTGAGTTTGGGTCTCCACCCTGAATCATGAACCCGGGGATTACACGATGAAAGACTGTTCCGTCATAAAATCCTTTCTTTGCAAGTTCAATAAAATTATTTACATGATTTGGTGCAACTTCCGAGAAAAACCTTAATTCAATGTTTCCAAATTTTGTCTCAATTACTGCCTTTGTTTCAGCTATCTTCTTCTCTCCTCTTTTGTAAATGTTTTATTTTTAGTTTCTGCAAATGCAAAAAAACTGAATAACATAATTAAACCCAACACAATGGATACTCTAAAAATTCTCATACTACCTCCACAATGCAACCATATTTGTAAATTAATATTTTAACAATTTTTTACAATAATTTCATGAGAAGAATCTCTATTGATAGCATCTAAAATTCGTTTTAATTATTCACTCTCCTAAGATTTCAGAGTAAAAAATGCTCTTGGAGCGAACATTACGAAATTTTTGGGTTAACCAGCCTTAGTGAAGAGAGCGTGTCGTTACGACCGAATTTGCACTGTCTGAGGCCAAAGGCCGAGTTTGCAAATTCGAGCGACCGAGCTTTAGACTGGTCAAAAATTTCGTTCAGTGAGCGAGAAGGCATTTTTTACTATTAACTGGTTCTTCATCTAATGACGAATTTTTAGATGCTTCCATTTATATTACAACTCGAACAGGATAAAATCAGGATAACAAGAGTTGATTTTCCTTTGACCTTGATTCACCGATACTTGTGACATAGATTGCAGGCATGTCTATCACAGGACATTTCGTTTCGCAGATACCGCAACCGATACAGAGATCGAGGTCAACCCTTGGCTGCTTAATAACGAACTCCGTTCCCTCCCTGTCCTTTACCTTCGCTTGTTCAAACCATATAGCCTTCTTTGGTGTAGGACAAACCTCTTCGCATACTATGCAGGGAGTCGCATGTGCATAAGGCAGACATCTTCCTTTGTCAATCATGGCAAGCCCTATCTTTACCTTTACCTTCTCTTTTAGTTCTAATTTTTTTATAGCACCTGTTGGGCATACCTGACCGCAGAGTGTGCATCTGTATTCACAGTATCCTATCTTAGGAATAAGCAGAGGTGACCATATCCCTTCAAGACCTGCCTCGAGTAATGTTGGCTGAAGACCATTGGTAATGCATACCTTCATGCACTCTCCACATTTAACACATCTTTTTAAAAATTCCTTTTCTTCAAGTGACCCTGGTGGCCTGATGAGTTTTGGATTCAAAAATCCTGATTTTGAAAGAGGCCCTATCCTTAATAAAGGGACTGCTCCCACTCCGGAGAGCATCGAGACAATCA
>JAOUJR010000027.1 GCA_029883145.1 Nitrospirota bacterium | reverse complement strand
CATCAATGAAAGTAATAGCAATCAGCCAGAGAGGAACAAAAAGAGATTTTGTAGATTTATACTTCATTTTGCAGGACATTCCTTTTCATAAAATTGCTGAACATATGGTAAAGCGTTTTGGTAAAGAGAGATTGAATCCAGTCTCTATAGGGAAATCACTCGTGTATTTCTCAGATGCTGAATCAAATCCCGAGCCTCAGTATATAAAAGGCAATGCCCAGGACTGGGATAAGATAAAAAAGTTTTTTAAAGGTCATGTGAAGCAGTTTGTTTTTGACTTAGATACAGCGTTGAAGAGTTGAAAGCGGAGTCATGCAGTCGTTTCATTTTCCTCTCTTTCTTTCTGTAAGTTAGTGCAACGGTCTTTCCTCTGCTGCAAAGAATATATATAGAAATCGATATATAAGTAGGTTTTAGAGCCTCATCACGTCCTTTCTGTACACGACATTCCTGAGATGATTATCTGAGAGCAAGAATTCGAATAGTAAGAGTGATTTTAATAAATACCGGACATTCCCCACTTCTCACGGGAGCAAACGCGTATCAAGGTGTGTGTGTGATTCGTAGGTTACAAAAATAGAAATTAATAATACGATAGATGCAATTTATGTGAATCCGTCACAATAAAATGGCTGGCCCTATTTATCTTGATAATCAACTTTGCTACCCGCCGCCTTCCTCTTTCTGGATCTCTTCCTCAATAATTACGAGCGTCAGGCCGCAATCGGAGCACTCTTTGTCACCGGTGCCAACGGGGGAACCACAGGCCGGGCACTTACCCTGGCTAATCAGTTCGTTGGAAGCCCTTAGCTCCGGATGTATTTCCATGAAGTATTCCGCAATGCGCTCCTGTGCCCTTTCAAAATTCTCTGAAGATACGATCAACAGGCATTTGGGGCGACAGCCTTTGTTACAACTGGCATCGGAAGTGACTGTACAAGGGATACCGGAATTGATGAGAACTTTGTACAGTTCACCTAACCACTTCAGGTCGCCCTCCCTGACCACAGCTGCGTTTTCAATGGCCTTTGCCATCAGCCGCTTCTTTTCCTCCTGTGCCTGTCTATGCTCTTCGGGCAAAAGAAGTACTGCGCAGCAATCAGCGCATTTCTCGATATGCGGTAGATACTCCACTTCGCAATTAGGACATATCTTATTCTGGTTCATAATTCGGGATAGGGAAATTAAAATTTATTTTCCGGTTCATTCTACTATATTAGCAAAGCTCGGAACAAATTATAGGCAGAATATTTTATGGATCTTGTGAAAGGAAGGGATTAAAGGCTGCACAATGTGAGACCAACCCCATTCATTTAAAAACAACATGTTAAGTCAGGATTTCCCTCAAAAGATGAATTCATTTTTCTTGATACGACGTGGTACAGATAGAGAGATAAATTCTTTTTTTTCAGAAGTGAGTCCCCAGAAAAAGTCTTTCTCGCTCAGATGCCACTTTTTCTCTATTGAATTGCCTGATATCATAGAGGAACCGATTACATTTATAACTGGAAAAGTATATAAAATTTTAAAACTATTCTTTACAATAAATCAATAAAGCTCAAGCCTTAAAGAGGGTAAAGAATGGAGAAATTTCGGAACGTTAAGCTGCTGCTATTATTATTTTTGGTTTGTTTTACATTAACATTTACTTCCTGCAAGAATCCTGTTGAAGAATATGGTGATACAGTAATTAAGACGTATAAAGGCACACAGCAGTTCGGCAAAGAGGTGAGCTTAAAACAATTACAGGAATCCATAAAGGCATTTCATGCTGCTCATGGCAGGTATCCAAAAGACCTTGAAGAGATCAGAAATTTTACAGGACTGAATTTAGATGGCGATAAATATGATTATGATCCTTCATTGGGAATCATAAAGTTAAAGAAATAATAATCATTCTCTCCGTCTAATCCATAGAATTTGCTTAGTAACTTATAAATAAAGTATTATTATCAAGCATGGGAGTGGATGGGGTTCTGGTGTCCCTCCTGGACTTCAAATCCAGTGTTGCCTGTTACAAACGGGCAGGGTGGGTTCGATTCCCACACACTCCCGCCATTACATGATAATAACCAGTCACCAAATTATAATAATCAAACTGATTTATTTTAATCATTAGTAATCTGTTTTTATTTGTAATTTTGGATTTGGTTATTTAACTTATAGCTACTTTTATTCCCTTGACAAGGCTCTCTATTTCTTTGTCTCTCACAGTCCTTGCATCTATTATCAGAGAGTCATCTTTTATTCTTGTGATAATCGGCGGGGTACCTTTTCTTAGTCTTTCTTCAAGTTCATTTACAGATAAGTTTTGAGGTTTTATAGAGACAACATACGTAGGTAAGTCTGTCTCTGGCATTGCCCCTCCACCTGCCCGAGATGAATCAGGGAGAACTTGTATCCAGGCATCTTTAATATCTCTCTTTAACCTTGCTGCTATCTTTTTTGCCCTGTTTTTTATCTCTTCAGGCTTTTGCAGTAACATCCTGAGTGTTGGAATATTTTTAATTGCCTTTTCTTCATCAATGTATTCCATGAGTGTTGCTTCAAAACCTGCAAGTGTGAGCTTGTCTATTCTCATCGCCCTTGTCATCGGGTTTTTCTGAATCATTTCTGTATATTGTTTTTTACCCACAATTATGCCACCCTGAGGGCCTCCGAGGAGTTTATCGCCGCTAAAAGTTACTACGTCAACTCCTGAATCAACAATCTCCTTCACTATTGGTTCATTATGGATACCAAATGGCTTTAAATCTATGAGGCATCCGCTTCCAAGGTCGAACATCACGGGAACTTGGTGCCTCCTGCCAAGATTTACAAGGTCTTCTACAGATACTTCCTTGGTGAATCCTGTAATTCTATAATTAGATTGATGTACCTTTAAAATGAGAGCAGTATCTTCATTGATTGCTTTTTCGTAGTCAAGGAGATGAGTCTTGTTCGTTGTCCCAACCTCATGGAGCAGTGCACTGCTTGACGCCATTATCTCAGGCATTCTGAAAGAACCTCCGATCTCCACAAGCTCTCCCCTTGAAACAATTACCTCTTTACCTTCTGCCAGTGTATTAAGACAGAGCAGCACTGCTGCAGCATTGTTGTTGACAACAAGTGCATCCTCTGCACCTGTAACTTCTTTGAGGATCCGTTTAAGATGTGAATATCTTTTCCCTCTTTTCCCTTCTTCAACATCATATTCAAGGTTAGAATAACTCCCTGAGATGTGTGTGATATTTTCCAATGCCTTTTCACAAAGGATGGAACGGCCGAGGTTTGTATGGATTACAACACCAGTGGCGTTTATCAGTGGCTTAAGGCTATATGAAGAGAGCACATCAAGTTTATTTTCTATCTCTGCTATCATATATTCTTCTGAAAGATCTGAAGTGAGACCTTCCATGATATCTTTTCTTTTTAAATCAATCATCTCTCTAATGGCTTGAAGCACATATCCTCTTGGATAGGTCTTCAGCCATTGTTCGCCCTGCTCGCTTTTCAGGATTTTATCCACAGAAGGCAGATGAGAGAGTAATTTCTGTCTTTCGTTCATGCAATTTTCTACCATAGAAATAAAATAAGGTCAATGAATTTTTCTCAGCATAGATTTTTACCAGATGGGGAAGGCTGTCTCAGAATTTTTATAATCGACAAGATTATTAATATGGCAGTTGTTGGTACCATATGAATTAAAGGTTTTTTTGTTTACTCCTCAAAAGGTTTTACTATGAGGTGTCGTATAAAAATTCTTCACCAACCTTCCCCATGTAGTTTGTTTTATATGTTAAAATAAAGTCTGTGATACACGACATTCACGAAGAGTGCGGGATAGTCGGGGTATTCAAACACCCTGAAGCAGCTAATCTTGCCTATCTTGGATTGTATGCACTTCAGCACAGGGGTCAGGAAGGTGCAGGCATATGTTCATCTGATGGGAAGCAGATATTTCTTGAGAAGTCCATGGGACTTGTTGCCGACATCTTCAACGAGAGGAGGATGAAGAGACTTCCAGGCCATATTGCGATAGGACACAACAGGTATTCCACGGCAGGAAGCAGTGTCCTGAGGAATGTACAACCTATTGTGGCAAACTTTGCTCTTGGAGCACTGGCAATAGCCCATAATGGAACCCTTGTCAACGCAGAGGAACTGAGGGCATCCCTTGAGGCAGAAGGAGCAATATTTCAATCATCCTCAGACAGTGAAGTCATCGTACATCTTATTGCCCATTCAAAAGAAGACAACATCTACGAGAGGATTATCCATGCTTTGAAGCAGGTCAGTGGAGCTTTCAGTTTATTAATAATGAGGGAGAAGGAACTTATTGTCGTAAGGGACCCTTACGGAGTGAGGCCACTCTGCCTTGGTATGAAGGACGGGGCCCATATAGTTGCCTCAGAGACCTGTGCATTCGACCTGATAGGAGCACAGTACCTACGGGACATAGAGCCAGGAGAGGTGTTGATAATAAACGAGCGCGGGCTTAGATCATTAAGGCCTTTGAGCAGTGAAAGGAAGGCATTCTGTGTATTTGAACTCATCTATTTTGCGAGGCCTGACAGCAACATCTTTGGCAGGGTCAATGTCAATGGGATGAGGAAGGAATTCGGGAGGCAGCTTGCAAGGGAATCTGAAACTGAGGCAGACCTTGTGATACCGGTACCTGATTCAGGGGTACCTGCGGCAATAGGGTTTTCAGAGCAGAGCGGGATACCGTTTGATTTTGGACTGATCAGGAACCACTATATAGGGAGGACATTCATAGAGCCGAAGGAGAGCATACGGCATTTTGGGGTAAAGGTAAAGCTTAATCCGGTGAGGAAGCTCCTTGAGGGCAAAAGGCTGATCGTGATAGATGACTCAATAGTGAGGGGGACGACGAGCAAGAAGATCGTAAAGATGCTGAGGGAAGGTGGAGGAGCCAATGAAGTACATTTAAAGATAAGCTCACCTCCTACCATTGGCCCATGTTTTTATGGCATTGACACACCCACGAGGCAGGAGCTGATCGCATCCACACATCTGATTGAAGAGATAAGGAAATACACGACAGCAGATTCACTTGCGTATTTAAGCCTTGAAGGGTTGAAGAGGATAGTACCCGATTCATACAACTACTGTTCTGCCTGTTTTGACAACGAGTATCCTATAAGTTTCCCTGGCGAGCACCTTGAACAGATGGAGTTTTTGTTCAGGTAGGAGCACTTTGATAACCCGTGCACTCAAAGACATATTCAGGGTCAACCTCGGTGTAAAAAAATATGAGAGAGTTCTTCTCTTTACTGACAGGACTTCGGAGAATGAAAAGATAGATGAATCTGATAGTGGACGAAGGTCAAGGCTCAGATGCATCTCTTTACTTACCGCAGAAATAGGGAAAAGTTTCTGCAAGACACTCACATCCTATGAATATCCTGCTACAGAGAGTCATGGCGCTGAACCTCCTTTAGAACTCTGGGAACTTGCATTTGGAGAGAAGGTGGTTGCAGTGTTGAAGAAAGAAGGACTTTTTTCCCCTCTACTGATGAAGAAAGCAAAAGAAACAGATATTAAAAGAGCAGAGGATATTATCAGAAGGCATAAAAATAGGGCAGTAAACTGTGTCATTGCACTTTCAAACTATTCTACGAGCCATACAAGGTTCAGGGATTTTTTGACAAGGATTTGTGGTTGTAGATATGCGAGTATGCCGCTCTTCGATATTTCCATGCTTGAAGGTTCTATGAATGTAGACTGGAAGTCCCTTGCACACAGGACAAAAAAGATAGCAAAGATAGTAAATGATGCTGAATATATAGAGGTAAAAACCATAAATGGCACTACTATTTCTTTCTCAAAAAAGGGGAGAAAAGCAAAGGCAGATACAGGAATCCTGACAAGACCTGGTTCTTTTGGTAACCTTCCTGCAGGTGAGGTATTCCTTGCACCTTTAGAAGGAACATCCCATGGAAGACTCATCCTTGAATGGGCTCCCACAAGACAGCTTCAATCTCCTATTACACTCACCGTGAAGAATGGTTATGTCATGGATATTTCGGGTGAAGATGAATTTACCGGATATCTTACTACAAAGCTTTCTGAAAGGAAGGAAAATGGAAACATTGCAGAGCTTGGCATCGGCACAAATGACCGAGCGAGGAGACCTGACAATATACTTGAATCAGAAAAAATCCTCGGTACAATCCATATTGCCCTTGGTGACAACAGCTCATTCGGAGGTACCGTGAAGACACCTTTCCATCAGGACTTTGTTTTTTTTAAACCAACGGTGACTTTAATGTATAAAGATGGGAGCAAGGAGACCATCCTTAAAGCAGGTAAATTACTAAGGATAGAATGATTACGAAACCTATTTCTCTTGGCTACTCACCCTGTCCTAATGATACATTCATATTCTATGCACTTGTCCACGGAAAGATTGACACAGGAGGTATGCATTTTAAAGAGATACTGCTCGATGTTGAAACCTTAAATCAAATGGCGTTACATAAAGAACTTGATATCACAAAAGTTTCGTATCATGCATTCGGCTATCTCCTTGAAGACTATTGTCTGCTCCGCTCAGGGAGTGCCATAGGAAGAAGCGGTCCTCTTATTGTTGCGAGAGAAGATTATACCGTAAGAGACTTGCAGGGCAAAAAAATTGCAATCCCTGGAAAACTTACCACCGCATATCTGCTTTTACAATTGTTTACTTCAGACCTGGTACGCAAGGGGGACTTTGTCCCCCTTGCGAAATCCCCCTCAGAGGAGAGAGAGTTGCAACGGAATTGTACTTTTCCCTGCACATGCATTGACATGCCGTTTCATAAAATTATGGAGAATGTAAGGAACAAAGATGTTGATGCAGGACTCATCATTCATGAAGGCAGATTTACCTATCCATTATATGGGTTAAAAAAAGTTATAGACCTCGGAGAGTGGTGGGAGAACGAGACAGGATTACCGGTTCCACTCGGTGGAATTCTTGTGAAAAGAAATCTCGGAGGAGACCTTATAAAAAAGATTAGTTCTTTTGTAAGAAAAAGTGTTGAGCATGCATTCGCCCACAGTGATGAGTCAAAGAATTATATAAAACTGCATTCCCAGGAACTTGAAGATAAGGTAATAGAACAGCATATAAATCTTTATGTGAATGATTATTCAATAGATATTGGTGAAGATGGAATATCAGCAGTTAAAGAACTACTGAGAAGGGCGGAAGAAAGAGGGATTATTAAAAAATCAAAGGAGGATTTCCTATGCACTATGTAATCCTCGGGACAGCAGGCCATATTGACCATGGGAAAAGCGCCCTTGTAAAGGCGATGACAGGCATAGACCCTGACAGGCTCAAGGAAGAGAAAGAGCGTGGTATCACGATTGACCTTGGCTTTGCAGACTTAACGTATCCTGACGGTCTCACGGTGGGGATTGTGGATGTACCCGGTCATGAAAGGCTCGTGAAGAACATGCTCGCAGGTGCAGGCGGGATAGACCTTGTGCTTTTTGTCATAGCAGCTGATGAGGGCATCATGCCCCAGAGCCGAGAACATCTTTACATCTGCAACCTCCTCAAGATTAAATCAGGTCTTATTGCAATCACAAAGGCAGACCTTGTGGAGAAAGACTGGCTTGAACTTGTTGAAGATGAGGTAAGAGACTTTGTACAGGGTACATTCCTTGAAGAAGCAGTCATAGTTCCTATTTCATCAAAGACCATGTTTAACATCGACCTGCTTAAGGAAGAGATTAAAAATGCTGCGTTGAGAGTTGAGCAAAAACCAACAAAAGGTCTTTTCAGGCTTCCTATAGACAGGGTTTTTATATTAAAGGGATTTGGAACTGTGGTAACAGGGACAGCTATCTCCGGAAGTATATCTGTTGAAGATACGGTTGAGATACTTCCGAGCGCAATCAAGAGCAGGGTCCGCGGGCTCCACAGCCATGGGAAACCCATGCAGACAGCATATGCAGGACAGAGGGTCGCGATCAATCTTCAGGGAGTAAAAAAAGAAGAAATAAAACGGGGAGATGCGGTTGTGGTGCCTGATAAAATTGTCCCGACAAAGACAATCGATGCAAAGGTGGAATTGCTTTCAGATGCGCCTGGACTGAAAAGTAAAGGCCTTGTCCATTTCTACCTTGGCACTTCGGATGTGTTAGCGAGGATCATCCTTTATGAGAGGGATGAACTCAAGGCTGGCGAGAGTTGCTACTGCCAGTTCAGGCTTCAGGATCCGGTTATTTCTATGTCTGGAGACAGATATATCATCAGGAGGTTTTCTCCTGTGGAAACAATCGGCGGTGGTGAGGTACTGGACTCATCTTCTTATAGAAGAAAACGCAAAGAGGGTATTGATGATTTAAAAATATTTGAGTCGGGAACTCTTTCTGAAAAGATAGCAGCGAAGATTAAAAAAGCTGGGATGAGAGGTATGCCCATCTCATTCATTGAAGGATGGATAAAGGCAGAGATTCCATCGATAAAAGATTCAATAACAACCTTGAAGAAAAGTAATGTCTTGATACAATTCGAGGACATCCTGCTCCATAACAGTGCGTTCAATGCCTTTAAAGAAGCAGTGAAAAAGATTATGACCGAATTTCATGAGAAAAATCCCCTCAAGCATGGAATGCTCAAAGAAGAACTCAGGGTAACCCTCAACATCGAACAAAAACTCTTTCAAGGTATGATTACGTCACTTAAAGATATTGCCATAGATAAAGAGATAGTAAGACTTGCAACCCACAGCATGGCTTTGTCCACGGCTGATGAAACTCTTAAAATAAAGATACTCGAAATTCTGGAAAACAGTGGATTTCAACCTCCAACCAAGGAAGAGATCTCCCGGTCTCTTGAACTCGATCAGAAGCATCTATCGGATATATTGAGAATTATGGCAAAAGAAGAGAGTCTTGTAAGGATTAATGATTCGATGTATGTTACTGTTTCTACCTATAATAAAATAATTGAGAATCTCAAAGATTTTTTCCGGAAAAAACCGGAAATGACCGTGGCAGAATTCAGGGATATCCTCAGCACTACAAGAAAGTATGCTCTTCCCTTCCTTGAATACCTTGATTCACATAAGATTACATTAAGAGTCGGAGATGTGAGGAAGCTTTTACTTAAGTGAGCTTACTATGAGAGTTTTGATGACGTTTATCCTTTCCGTCTTTTTACTGTTTGTATTCCCCTCAAATGCTCTTTCAGATGTAATAGTCCATGATATGGTAATGCCTCAAGGAGAAGAGATGATGCTCAGGGCTGAGACAAAAGGGAAAATTTTTAGTAAAGGCGGTGAGCGTGTAGAGTTTTTTGTTGAAGGGAAGTCTATTGGGAAGACCCTTTCAGGCGGAGATGGCTTTGCATTCAAACAGTTTACCCCTCTCAAAACCGGAATACATCGAATAACGGTAACGTCAGGCATAGGTGAAGGGAATGGGTTACTTCTTTCCCTGAAGAAAGGTACAAGGATTGTCTTTATCGATGTTGAGGGCAGTTTGTTGAGAGGACCATTTTCAAAAGAGCCAAGACAGGGGAGCCAGAAGGCGATAAAGGAAATTTACAGGAAATTCACTATTGTTTTTCTCCAGACAGGGTTACTCAATGTGAAAACGCTCAAGGCATGGCTTAAAGAGAATAAATTTATAGAGGTGCCTGTTATCCCTTGGGGGCAGGGGTCACTATTTGATGATATTCATAAAAAGGGGTTTAAGATTAAGGCAATCATTGGAAGTGAAGCGGTGATCGAATCTGCGAAGGGATATAAACCCCTGGCCTTCAGCTTTGAAGGAGGAGAGGATGCAAAGGAAGTAAAGGATTGGGAGGAGATTCAAAAAAAGCTGAAATAGCTTAAATTGCTTGACTTAGGAGCATCTGTAACATAGAATATTTTATGAGGTAGAGACGATGATATTGATTCGCTCCATTTCTCATCAAAGAGCAGTTCCTTTAACCTCTTTCTCTTTTTCATGCGATAAAATGAAAACAGACAACAATCAATAGTGAAAGAAAAATTGAACAATTTACAAAAATATTTTCAATTATTTCACCACGCTGACCTTGATATCCAACTTAAACAAGAGAGGAAGATCCCTAAGAAACATTTAATCAACACGCTTAACTATATTAATTTTAAAGAAGGCACTATCCTTATAAATTTCAAACATCCAAAGTATGACAATATTATATCTGTTGCTGCGAAGCCACAGCCATGTCTCGGAGATACCTTAGACTGTACCTGGGTTCAAAAAACAGGTCCTCACCAGAAACTGAGTTCTTATAAACTTTTCAACTTTCTCCTCACTGATGGTCAAAAACTCCTTCTTGTCAGAGCTGATGTGAAAGAGATGAGCGAAGAAGGAATAAGTTTCATTCTTCCTGAAACATGCTATGAAGTAGGTACTCGTAAAGTAAGGAGATATTTTTGTGAAGGTATGCAGGTTGAGTTGGTTCAAAACGGTATAGTATTTCACGGACTTCTTGTGGAGTTCGGTTCAAACTCCTTCAGAGTAGAAACAGTGGCTTCACCACCTCAAACATTTCAATGGGTTAATCCCGAATCCAAAGTGCATAGTATCTTTAAGAGCAAAGAGGAGATTCTTTATTCAGGGGAATGCGTGGTAATCAGAGAAACTGCCGGCAAGAAAAAAAGGACTTTTGTATTAGAACCCTTAAACAATCATATGTGTCGGTTTAAGCCCAAAAAAATCCGGAGTTCAAGACATACATTATCACCTTCACCGAATATTATATTCAGACATCCCCTTACCAGGAAAATGATTACCCTTCAGGTTGATAATCTTTCAGGTTCCGGGTTTTCAGTTGAGGAATATTATGAAAATTCTGTTCTTTTACCAGGAATGATTATCCCGGAACTATACATAGAAATTGCGAATGATTTTAAGATAAGGTGTAAGGCCCAGGTTGTTTATAGAATTGTCAATAAAACCTATGTGGCTGAACCTCTTGCAAAATATGGTATTGCCATTTTAGATATGGACATTCAAGATCAAGTGAGGCTTTCCTCTCTCCTCCATCAGGCGTCGAACAGAAAATCCTATGTCTGTAAAATAGTGGATTTAGATGCATTGTGGAACTTTTTCTTCAAAGCAGGCACTGTCTATCCTCAACGATATGCCTTTTTACATGCCAACAAGGAGAGGTTTAAAGAGACATATGAGAAGCTTTATATCCAGAGTCCTACGATTGCAAGGCATTTCATATATCAGGACAAAGATATCCTCCAGGGTCATGTATCTATGCTCCGTTTTTATGAAAACACCTGGTTAATTCATCAGCTTGCCAGCAGGGCAGCTTTTAGTAGGGCTGGACTTGTTGTGATAGACCAGATTGGGAAGTATGTAAATGATTTTTATCGTCTTTACTCAAGCCATATGGATTTCCTTATCAGTTACTTCAGGCCTACCACTAAATTTTCCAATCGTGTTTTTGGCGGCTTTACCAGAGAGTTAAAT
>JAOUJR010000026.1 GCA_029883145.1 Nitrospirota bacterium | reverse complement strand
TTTCTTACTGTCCAGTTAACCCCATCCGGAGAGGTGAGTATTAGAGGAGGTAAATTATTGGTTCCTTCAGCGTTTCTCCCCACAGCAACAAAGGTACCGTTTCCGTATGCTATACCTAAAAGTGTTCTTGCATTTGAAAAATTGCTCGTATCTCTTTTTGTCCAGTTAACTCCATCCGGAGAGGTGAGTAGTATAGGAACGCTTCCATAGTTTCCCACGGCAACAAAAAGCCCTTTTCCATAAGTTACAGCATTGGGATATCCATACATTTTAGTATCTGTGAAATGCCAATTGTCGAGGGGATCTGCATATGAAAGGCTAAAAAACACTGATTGTAAAAAAAGAAATAAAGAAAAGGTTAAGACAAAGTTTTTCAATGATTCTGTTTTTCTACAAAGCATACTTAAACCTCCTCTTTTAAAACAATCACATGCAATTTTATTTACCTTTTCCTTTTAGTGCTTGGTTTTGGTTTTTCATTCTTTGGCAGTTCAACTGGTTTTGGTTTTATTTCATATCCTGCATCTTTTATCAATCCATTAAACACATATTCAGCATCGGTCCCGTAACTCTTTAAAAATGCATCCTTAATGATGCCCATGTTTCCTGCTAAACCCGGTTGAACTTCCTGAAGTGCTGTCTTGCTCCGTCTTAATAAATCAATTAATTCGTCCCTTTTTATTAAATTATGGCTGAACCTTCTGCCCCATTCATCACCCATAACCTTAAAGGTCTGATGATAAATTTCCGTCTTTAGAGTTTCTGGCTTTGGAATATCAAGAATCGCCAGTGTTTTGGTTGCATCAATGTAGAGCATTGTGCCGCCTTCAGAGACTTGAGCAATAAACCCTCCGGCCTTTAATTTTTCTTGAGTTTCATTATATTTAACTGTGTATTCTGAAATGAATTTTCTTATAAAATCTTCTCTATCTGCCTGAGACCCCTCAGATATAAGAGTAATAAAGACATGAATAGCCCTGTTGAGTGTTTCCGCCCAACCTCTTTCAAATGCATTAATAACTTCAACAAATCTCCTTGCAGTTCCTTGTCCTATACGGGCTGCTGCTTCAGTTATATTAGGTCCTAATACAAGGTCTGCTGTCCTGTCCTGATAACCAAACCTATAACCTTTTATAAATGCATTTTTAAGGTCAGCATGAACCCAGAAGAAGTCAAGGTTATTGGGTTCGATAAGAGCATTTATGAAAGGTTCGTCTAATCCACCTGGCTTAAGGCCCATTTGCCAATGCCTTGTTCCCCACCTTCTTCCAACGTCTTCATAAGAAGCTACTGTTTTTTCTGGCCTAATGATTATCGTTTCTTCTTTTTTAGTCGTAGAATCAACAGTAACACAGCCTATGAGAAAACTAAAAATTAATAAAAGAATACCTGAACTTACGATTGTCTTCCTGTTACTTAACATTTATGGGTCCCTCCTTGAAAAAATATAAAAAAAAGTTCTGTTCTGCCTTTATCAGAAAATGGTTCCCATAATTTTAGATGAAATTTTTAAATTTATCGTTGATATATATCAAGGCAGTGCTTGATAAATATCAAGTCTGTTCACATGGTTGGCTTACTGGTAAGTCTATTTGAAAAGTTGAGAATACACATCTTTAGCCATCAATTCTCCTGCAAGAGTCTCATGGGATTTTTTACAATCAGGTGCCCTTTGTCTCTTGTAATTATCCCTTGCTCCTCCATCTCTTTGAGCATGCGGCTGAAATGTTCCGGCGTGATAGCAATCAATTGTGCTATCTCCTTGTATTTCAGTGGTACATTGAGCTTGATTGGCTTATGTAATTCAACCGGCTTTTTTAATGTAGTTGATTGCTCTAACTTACAGATCATTTCATAGAGAAATCTACTCAGACGCTCTCTTGCCGACATTGATCCCAGTAACACTATCTTCATCGTGTGACTGAAAATTTCCAGACTGAGTAACCGGAGAAGATGCTGGGAAAATAGTTCGTTTATTTTCACCTGTGTTAAAAATCCCTCTCTTGAGATGCACCTCAATACGCAATTCGTTAATGTTATGGCTGTAAAAGAATACGGTTTATTAAGGAGCACCGGCGGAGCGCCTATCAGCCAGTGTCTGTGCCGGAGACCGGCAATTACCTCGTTGCCGTCTCTTTCCAAACGGGTAAGTTTTACCATACCACGCACCACTAAGTAGACTGCATTTGCAGGGGTATCTTGCTTAATTATCTCTGTTCCGGATGGATAAGTCTGCTCCGGACCCCAGCCATATGTGTTGTTTTCATTATTAAAAAAGGATTCAAAAAAATTATCTGGCTGGAGATAATGCGCTGCAAGTCTTGGGAAAAAAGGAGATTTCTCCTTCATTACACCTGTTTCCCCCCTATAGGTCTAAAAGGAGATAACCTTATTTCATTTTTTCATACTACAGTGCCCTTATAGCAAATATTTTTATGCTTGTCAATAGAAAATATCATTTTGTTAACCACTTCTCAATTCTATTGCCTCGCCTGAAATCTTTTCGTAAAATACAGTAATCATGAAGATTGAAGTTCTCAGAAATATTGGTAAAAAACTTTTAAAGGATACCTCTTTAATTAGACGAGTTTCCCTCTCGAAGATTGCCATCGGTGTTGGTGCATCAGGGGATAAGACTTATCCAATAGATGAAAGAGCAGATGAAGTTATTATCTCAAGCCTTGAAAAGTCAGGGGAATCGTTAACAATTGTTTCTGAAGAGAGCGGGATAAAGGAAATAAAAGGCGGGGGCAAGAGGGTTCTTATAGACCCTATTGATGGCAGCAAGAATGCGATCGCAGGAATTCCTTTTTACTGCACATCCATTGCAGTTGCGGATGGAGATACAATAGGGGATGTTGAACTTGCTTATGTGGTAAACCTCATCAATGGCGATGAGTTCTGGGCAGAGAAGGGGAAAGGGGCATTTTTAAATGATGAAAGAATTTTTTCACAGGAAGACGATGAATTTTATTTTGTCGCCTATGAGGCACAATCCCCCCACAAAGACATACAGAGAATAATCCCGCTTATTGCAGAATCAAGAAAAACCCGTTGTTTTGGCTCTACGGCATTAGATCTTGCCTATCTTGCATATGGTGCAATCAGCATCTTTGTGAGCCCGTCGTTTTCAAGAAGCTTCGATTTTGCAGGTGGCTGGCTGCTTGTGCAGGAAGCCGGGGGAGTATTTACTGATATTCAGGGAAACTCTATAGAAACTCAGAAGGTAAGCCTGAAAAGAGGCGCCTCTTTGCTTGCATCAGGGAATAAGAAACTTCACGAGAAGGCATTAAGGCTGTTGAGCAGGACGCAATGACTAATTTGAAAGCTCATTTTATATAAGCTGGCGACTTAAAGAGCCTATTTCTTACTACTATTAGAATCCTTGCCTTACCACTTATTTAGTTCTTCGATTGTAAATATCGAATTTATAAGAGCTTGAAGATGAAGGATTAGTGATAAAAGATAGTATATCTAATGAGTTGTGCCGGCATTCTTCTTTTTGTTCTGCGAATGTCAATAAACAGGCATGATCCCGTCCGTTTCTTCTCATGTTTTCCCCCTATTTTGTCATGAGATTACTTTTCATATGAAGGCAAGGAATGAGAAAGGAATGAGAACAGTTACCTGTTCAGCAAGAATTCCTGAAGGAGCTTCTTCTCTGAATCGGCGGTACCGATGAGGATGAGTTCACTGTCCTCCTTAAGGGGAATATACGGATTTGGACTGATTTTCATGGTTCCGCCGGAATGTATGGCGACAACACTGCACCCTGTTCTTTCCCGCATGCCTGTTTCCTGAAGGCTCTTTCCTATCAGCATGGTCGGTAAATGAACACGAAAGACATTTAACCCTTCGGTAAGCATAAGAACCTCATTGGGCTTCAGGATATTGACAATGGTGTTCACTGATAGTGAGGCATAGGACATGACAATATCTGCACCTGCCGCGTGCAGTTTGCTGACATTGCGGTCGAGCGTGGCCCTGCTGATAATCTGAATATCCGGCCTCAGCCTCCTGCAATAGATCGTAAGATAGATATTGATGTCATCATCGTGTGTAGTGATGAAAACGCTCGGTGACTCTTTGATTCCGGCACGGACAAGGGTATTTATGTCGGCAGCACTGCCGTGAATATAGTTTTCGTTCTTTTCGGTAAGTTCCCTGTCGTTTTCCACGATCCTGCTAGCGATGCCCCTTTCCCTTAATGCTTCTGCTGCGGAACGGCCCACACGGCCTCCTCCGAGGATTATAACAGGAGACGTAAAGGCATATGAAGCGCCGACAATACGGTCGTAGTTGCCAAGATGCTCCTCGGATCCGGCAAGTACGAGGACGCTCGTAGAACTTACACGGCTGTCAGGCAGGGGGATCTCGAACTTCCCCCTCTCCCACATGCCGACCACAGTAACGCCCGTCTTCTCTCGCAGTCTTGTTTCCCTCAAGGTGTGGCCCTCCAGAGGGGTCCGCATTGCAGGTGCCTCTGCAATAAGGAGTTCGCCGAACCTTCCTATTACATTTGCTTTCAAATTTGATCCAAGGGAACGTCGCGCAAGGGCGCTGCCGAGCATCTTCGCAAAGTGGAAGACATATGAAGCTCCTGCAAGCTTGAGGATATCGAGCGAATCTTCAACATCGGCAGTGGTGACAATGGGGACATCCTTCGAGAGCGATCTGATTGTAAAGGTTATATTGGTATTGAGCATGTCGTTGTTGTTTACGACCACAAGGGCTGCATTCCCGATGCGGAGCCTTCTGTAGGTATTCGGATCATCGAGATCACCAAAAACGACCTTATAGTTCATGTCATGGAGTTCCAGCACACGCTGCAGATCAGGAACCACGATCGCGTAGCCGTAATCATACTGGGTGAGCTTTTCAACGAGGCTGAGCGAAATGGGATCGGTACTCGTAAGGATAACATGTCCTCTCGTTCCTTCAGCCAACTCCCTTGGCGCCCTTGTCTTCTCCTTTGCTTCGAGCCATGGTGCGTAAAAGAAACGGATGAAGGTGAAAGGGAGCATGACCAGCAGGAAAATGACCCCTGATAGGAGGACCACTACCGAAAACACTTTCCCGAGATCACTTGTAAAAGTGATGTCACCGAACCCGAGCGTTGTCATGGTTACAAACGTCCAGTAGAGGCCGCTTAGCCAGCTGAACTTCCTGCCTTCATACTCCATTATGAAATGAAAAAGCGTGCTGTACAGAGTGATCAGCAGGAACAGGATGATGAAAAATTTATACAGGAGATTGATGTTTCTCTTTATGCCTGTACTTTTCAGGAAGTAGACAAGCTGTGACATAATAATTTTCATAGACTGAATACCCTACCCATACTGCTGGATTGTTGCACTCTGACTCCTTTCCCGTTTATGCAGCAGTCATTACTATATTACCATCTACTGACAAAGCGTTACTCAACATTTGCATAAATATCTTTAAATTGAAGAGGCAGATGTGATAAAAACTACCTGCCATTTGCGACTGAATTGCCAACCCTATCCAAGCTCCGGGCGCATTACTTTCTCGTTATAATTGAGAGGAGTCAAAATTAATTGCTGTGCACAGTCCTATGTGAACCCTTGCCCTCTATCGGGACCTCACGAGGCGTTTGTAACAGGAAGGATTAAGCCGAGACCAAAAATCTTGCAAGGCTTTGCTTTCTATGTGTAGTTTTTACTAAGCCCAATATAAACAGATTTATTCATTGCAAGAAAAAGGCTGACAAAAAGTGACATTATTAAACGAGGATATTAATACCCCCCACCCTCGCTTGTCACTAAAGAAGTACAAAAGAGCAGAAGAGCTGAAGCGCAGAATCAATAAGTTCAAAAGTCAAAAGTGAAAAGCTATGAGGCTTTGTTAGCTTCTTTTTCCTGCCTTACCCGCTCATGAAGCCATACTTTTATCAAAGCACCCCTGTCGACACCTATCTTTTGACGTATATTATCTATCTCATTGACCAGCGATTCAGCAATATCCAGTGTAATGCGCGTCTTTTTACCATGATGTACAACTGTGGCCTTGGACATATCTATGAGGTCATGGATATCCTCACCTGCATCAAAGCGGCTGTCAAACTCTTTAGTGCTTTTAGCCAGCATTTTCTTTTTCATATAACTCTACCTCCTTTTTTCTGGAACGTCGTACAGAGATGATACGGATTGCATCGCCACGAATGATATACACAGCAGTCCATAATTTCCCCTGAAGCTTGCCTATAATAATGTGCCTATTTTCTACAGGATGCGGGGCTTGAATCTCAATACAGTTTTCGTCAAGCCATAAGCCCTTTGCAGTTTCAAAATCGATACCGTGTTTAACTCTGTTCGCATTGTCTTTGGCTTCATCCCATTCAAACCTCATATAACTATATATTACATATTTTGTACAAATTTACAATAATATTTGTAACTAAAAGTGCAAAATGCAAGATAATCAAAAGTGCAGAAGTTCAGCAAAAGTCAAAAGCAAACAAGAGTGCAATAGGGCAAAAGTGTAGAAGTTCAAAAGTCATAAAATATCGTGTTGTGAATCTTGCATCATGTATCTTGTATCGCGTTTTTTTCTTGCGGAGTGTCTTGGGGTATGGAACTCTCAGCAACAGGCACACTGAATATTTCTGTAGAATAGTAATAGGTAAATAAAATAGCAATAATCGCGAGACCGATATAGGTCTGTATGGCATAAGAGATGAGCTGAAACGGGAAAGAAAGGATTATGCCGATGACAGGGATGAGCTCGAATGGAGACCTGAAAAGAATGAGGAAGAAACTGATGAACACATATCCTCCAAAAAGCATTGCATAAAGCCAGAGTGCATTCGGATGTCTCATTAAATAATTTATTGCCTCTCTGAGGGATTTCACAGGGCCAATATCTTTAAAAAAAAGTGCAGCAACTCCATACAGGGTTATTGAGAGGATTCCGAGAATAAAGATAAGAGCGAGTAGTATTAAGATGAGAGAAAAAAAAGTACCAAGAAAGAGGGCAAGTGTGGAGTCCTGGGTTCTTGCAAACGATACCAGCGCTGCGATACCCCCTCCTAAAATGCCGAGAACAAAGGCAGCTATGATCAATATAATCCCTATCACCGCAGTAAAACCAAACAGTCGCATAAAAAGCTTTTTTGCTTCATGGAAAAAAGTACGCATACTGAATTTCATGGTGATGTCCTGGATTGCTCTCCCAATAACACCGACAGAACCTCCGAATACATACATACCAAATGATACTGCTATGACGACATAGAGCAGAAGGCTTGTGATCACGATTAAAACAAGGCCGAAATACCGTGATACAATTTTAGAGGGGTCTTGAAATACCCTCAAGAGGTCTTTAATCTCTATGAGACCAGTGAGGTCAATGCCGAAAATGATGAATGCGACAGCAAGTGGTATGCCAACTATAATGAAGAAACCAAGGAAGCTTACGATCATCATTCCGATCTGGACAAGTATAAGTTGCCAGTTTCTGTGAATTACTCTGAATCCGTTCTTCATCGCATCAATGTAACTCATGTCCTTAGTATTGTAAGACAAATGAACCATTACACGCAAAAAGAAAACAAAGGTGGTTGATAAAAAATATATAAAAAGTTATATTATTTGAAATATTTTGGAGGTGTCCGATGTTCATAGATATTGCATATGCAATGGCTCCGGGCCAGCAGGGAAACGCAGGAGGGATGATTGGAAGCATCCTCCCCCTTGTTCTTATATTTGTCATTTTCTATTTTCTGCTTATAAGGCCGCAGCAGAAGCGGACGAAGGAGCACAAGAAAATGTTAGAGAATCTTAAGAAGGGAGATAAAGTGATCACGTCAGGTGGTGTGTACGGTGTGATCGAGGCCGTTGGTACGAATACGGTTACCGCAAAGATTTCTGAAAATGTGAAGGTAAAACTCGGCAAGGCATTCATCGCAGCACTCAGGCCACCTTCAGATGAAGATTAAATTGGAGCAAAAATACTACTATTAAAATATGCCCCTGAATCAAGTTCAGGGCTTAACAAATAGATAGATTTAGACATTTGTGTTAGTCAGGGTCTCAGGTTTACTATTTCAGCAATTAGTGGAGGGTTGATGAAGAAAAAGATTCTTTGGAGGTTCATCCTCATAAGTGTGACAGTTTTTCTCACAATTATATTTTTCCTGCCTAATACCCCTGTCTTTAAGTATATGCCTGAATGGTGGAAGAAGAATATGCCGAATAAAGGCATCATACTCGGACTTGACCTTCAAGGAGGGTTGCATCTTGTATTTGAAGTCGAAGGAGATAAGGCGGTTGAGATAACATCGGAAAGATATGCATCAACATTAAAAGAGATACTTATAAAGAAAAAGTTAACAGCTGAGGTGAGTAAAGATGGGATTACTATTGTAGTCAGCCCATCAACTCCTGAGATTAGAAAAGTGATTGAGGAAAACTATCCTATGCTTGCACCTGTTGAGACAGAAAAGAGGCTTGTATACAAAATCTCTGAAAGAGAGGCACGAAGGATAAAGGACAGTACTTCTGACCAGGCACTTGAGACGATTCGTAACAGGATAGACCAGTTTGGCGTTTCAGAACCAACCATACACAGACAGGGCGAAAATGAGATTGTTGTTCAGCTTCCAGGAGTCAAAGACCCAAAACGAGCGATTGACCTTATAGGGAAAACTGCTCAGCTTGAATTCAAGCTTGTAGATGATGAGGCGAAGATTGCAGCAGAGCTTCCTCAGTCAATAATGCCCAGTGAGGAGGAGAATCTTCTCAAACAATTTGCAGGAAGAATTCCTGAAGGAGATGAAATACTTTTTGAAAAGAAGGTGAACAGAGAAACAGGTGTTGTGAGGAAAATACCCCTTCTCCTTAAGAAACAGGCTGCCCTTACAGGAGACCTCCTGAGTGAGGCAAGGGTGAATCTTGACTCAAGGTTCAATGAACCTTATGTCTCGGTATCATTCAATGCTGCAGGTGCAAAAATCTTTGAAGAGATAACAGGAGCAAATGTGAAGAAGAGGCTTGCGATTATACTCGACAATACTATCTATTCAGCTCCAGTGATACAGGAAAGGATTTCAGGGGGGAATGCCCAGATAACAGGGAGTTTTTCGATGGATGAAGCAAAAGACCTCAGTATTGTTTTACGGGCCGGTGCACTTCCTGCACCCATGAAAATGCTCCAGAATGTTACAGTAGGACCATCTCTGGGATCAGACTCTATTGAGGCAGGCAAGGTAGCGGCGATTATAGGGACCCTTCTTGTTGTAGTATTCATGATCGTCTATTATAAATTCTCAGGTGTTATTGCAGACTTTGCTCTTGTTCTGAACATATTACTCCTTCTTGGGGCAATGGCTTCTTTGAATGCAACGCTCACATTGCCCGGCATCGCAGGTATAATTCTCGCCATAGGTATGGCAGTGGATTCAAATGTTTTGATGTTTGAGAGGATAAGGGATGAAATAAGGGCGGGTAAGACCCCAAGAGCTGCGGTGGACTCAGGATATAGCAAAGCCTTCTGGACGATCTTTGACTCTCATGTCACCACTCTTATTACTGCTGCAGTTCTTTTCCAGTTTGGAACAGGCCCCATAAAAGGTTTTGCAGTAACCTTGAGCCTTGGCGTTTCCATAAATCTTTTCACCGCACTTGTCGGTACGAAAACCGTATTCGACTTCATCAACAGCAGGAAAGAGGTAACGAAGCTAAGTATATAGATGAATGACTTGTAAGGAGGCGGGATGTTAGAGCTTGTGAAGAATACAAAAATAGATTTTCTCGGAAAAAGAAAATTCGCATTTATCTTCTCCAGTATCCTCTCAATAATAGGAATAATTGCGATTGTTCAGATTGCGAACGGCAAGGCAAATCTTGGGATTGACTTCGCCGGAGGCACTGCCATTCAACTTAAGTTTGAGAAATCAATAAACCTCCATGAAGTGAGAAAGGCACTTGAAGACGGTGGGATAAAGGATTTTGACCTGCAGGACTTACCTACCGTTAATAAGATACTCATAAGGGTGAAAAAGACCGAGCAGCAACTCGGACAGATATCAGATGCGATCACAGGGATAATCAGTCAGAAACTCCCTAATGATAAGTATGTAGTGGACTCAACTACCATCATCGGACCAAAAGTAGGTGGAAAATTAAGAGCAGATGCTGCGAAAGCCGTTGCCCTTGCAATCGTCGGGATACTCATATACATAGCAATACGATTTAAATTCAAATTTGCGGTTGGTGCCACTATTGCGACATTCCACGATGTCCTTACAGTGCTGGGTGTATTTTATCTGCTCGGAAGGGAGATTAATCTTATCCTTGTCACCGCCCTGCTTACCATTGCGGGGTACTCTCTTACAGACACTGTTGTCGTATTCGACAGAATAAGAGAGAATCTTCGTATGAAGGTGAAAGAACCTGTTGAAAAGGTTATGAATGTGAGTATAAACGAGGTCTTGTCCAGGACTATTGTCACATCTCTTACCGTACTCATTACATCCCTTGCTTTGTTCATTTTTGGAGGAGAAGTAATTCACGATTTTGCCCTTGCCATGATTATGGGAGTTATTATCGGTACCTATTCATCAGTTTTTATTGCAAGCCCGATAGTGCTGCTCTGGGGAGGTAAGAGACCGTTTGCAAAGAAATGAGATGACAAAGCGGGGAGCTAAGAGCGTAGAGCTAAAGAGCTGTAGAGGTTTGATAATATGGAACTCTATGCTCTAAGCTCTAAGCTTTTATGCAATTATGCATAGAAAATGGCTAGTTAACAGGACCAATAAAGAATATATAAGGTATTTATCAAAAACTGCATCTGTCTCTCCTGTTCTTGCCCAGATACTTATTAACAGGGGAATAAAGACCTCTGAAGGGATAAACGATTTTCTCAATCCTGCCATTTCTCAATTATCTGATCCTTTTGATATACCGGGCGTAAAAGTCGCTGTAGAAAGAATTATAGACGCATCAAAAAGAGACGAGAAAGTACTTGTTCATGGTGATTATGATGTGGATGGGCTTTCAGCAACTGCCATAATCGTCAAGGCATTGAAGCTGCTCGGAATAGACTGCCACTACTTTATACCTCACAGGATGGAGCATGGCTATGGTTTTAATTTGCCATCGCTTGAAAAGGCAAAACAGACAGGTGCCAAGCTGATAATAACCGTTGATTGTGGAATCACATCTTTCGAGGCGGTATCTTTATCTAAAAAAGAAGGTATTGATGTCATTATCACTGACCATCATGAACCTTTGAAAAATGAGAAATTAGAAATGAGAAATGAGAAGTCAGAGACAAATTTCCAAATTCCAATTTCCAATTTCCAATTTTTGCTTCCTGATGCGTTTGTTGTGATAAACCCTAAGATTTCCAATCCTCAATCTCCAGTTTCACATCTCTCTGGTGCAGGAGTTGCGTTCAAAATTGCTCAGGCATTATCTATGTCTGCCCCGCATGAGGCGGGTGGAAGCAATTCACCA
>JAOUJR010000317.1 GCA_029883145.1 Nitrospirota bacterium | reverse complement strand
ATTATATCACGAAAGACTAGCTCTCCTGGTGGTGTCAATTTTGGGGGTCAGTGCCTAATAGTATAATGGTATCTGATAATTGTGCTCCATCTGTAAAAATTGTTTTGGTGGTATTGTAATAATTGAAGAGAGAAAAATATTTTATTGGTTCCAATGATTTTACCATACCTGCAATATTTTCCACAAAAAAGCTGGCTATAAAAAAAATTGTCATAACAGTTGCTGATAATCGACGATTTGGCAGAATTGCTCCGAGAAAAAAGCCTATCATAATAAATCCGAATGCTAAAGGCAGACTGCTAATAAGAGCTATAAAGAGACCAAATGGTGTTACATTTATTGGATTATTTATTATTATTACTGCCAGGATAAAAGCATTCCCGATACTCGCGATAATCATTATAAATAAGGCAACAACAGAAAGAGCAATAGCCTTTGCTGTTAATATTTGCCAACGGCTTAATGGCATGGCAACTATCAACTCGAGAGTTCCATTATCTTCCTCTCCAGCCAAGGTAGATGTGCTAGCTATAATACAATAGATACATAATAGAATAGAGACATATACTAATATAACGGAGGCCATATAGCCCTCAATAGATCCAAGCTGCATACCTACTAGCTTGTAAATAGAGAGGTCCTTTAAAGACTTCAATTGTTCAAATAGTCCAGGAAATATTGATATGTACACGGCTCCAAAAAGAATTAGGCCAAAACCCCAACCAAGGATTGCCCTCCAACGTGATCTTATTTCATGTATTAATAAATTAAACATTTTGGCCCCCTTTGTTTTGAGGGCTATAGAATGCAAAAAATATCTCTTCTAAAGATACAGTTTTGGTCTCGATATCTATTATTCCATATGGTGCAGCTTTTTCCATCAGTCTATCTAAGTCTTGACTGACTTCAAACATAACAAGATTTCTATTACGACTTATTTCCTTTACGCCTTCAATTGCAAAAGCATCATGAGGAGGTTCTTTCCTAAAGTTAATTTCAAGGCGTTTCAGCTGCTGGCTTGTGAGAGTTGCTATTTTTTCTGTTTTTATCAACTCTCCATTTTGGATAATACCTACACGATCACAAACCGCTTGTACTTCCTTTAAATTATGTGAGGAAAAGAAAACTGTACGCCCTTCATCCTTAACTTCCTGAACTAATTCTAAAACAGTTTGCTGAACAAGGGGATCTAAGCCAATTGTAGGCTCATCCAAAATAATTAAATCTTTTTTTGCCATAAACGCTGCAATAACACCTATTTTTTGTTTGTTTCCATGAGAATATTCCTTTATTTTTCTGGATGGACCGAGGTTTAAAAGTTCTAATAGCTGTTTAAGATAAAGTTTGTCCAGCTTATTTTTTTGAAGGGAACCGAACAAATCAAGGAAATAGCTTGCTTTCATGGAGGGATACAGGCTGAGTTCTCCAGGTAAATAACTTATACGTTCACGAATAGCTACGCCATCTTTTTGACAATCAAGCCCAAATATAGTTGATTTGCCTTTTGTTGGATGAATAATATCCAGCATTACTCTCTGTGTTGTTGTTTTTCCAGCACCATTTGGCCCTAAGAAACCAAAAACCTCACCTTTTTGAACAGATAAATTAAGGTCCTTCACACCACGGTGGGCACCATAATAAACAGACAAATCATTTGTTTGAATAATTATTTCTGAACTCATTGCACCTCCTTAAACCGAGGTGAAGTAGTCACAAACAAGTTACTTCATTTTGCAGACTATTTCCATACTTCTTTTCCATTTGAGATAAAGCAATTTATAGTATGTCATTTTTGGCAGCCACAGATTCTTCACAACTTTCCATAATTCCCATCCTCTGACAGTCTGAAAGGAGAGAATCACAGCAAGCTCCATGGCCACATACGATTCGCAAGAGTCCCCTGATACAAGGTGAATTATAAAAAAAATGGTGGGCGATACAGGATTTTAACCTGTGACTTCTACCGTGTGGTTCATTTGGTCACAGTTTGGTCACATATAGCCATCGGGTGCATAACCCGTTCTTTAGCTCCCCATATAGGAGGCATTTGTGACCACTGCGTTAAAAGGAATGGTGTCTGCCTTAAAAAATCACAAATCTGATTACTGGAAGATATGTTCTGATATTCTCAATATTTGTATTTCTTTTCTGTTGTGTATATAGTTATGATTCAATTTGCCAAGAAATAGATGAAGACTTTTAGTAGCAAGGAATGAGAAAGCGTAACCTCTTGATCTGGGTGCTTTTTTTTGGTTCTCTCTGGGGAATAAGCGAGGTTGTGGTGGGTAGGCATCTATTTGATGCAGATATTCCTCATGCTTCTGCATGGATATCGACCTGGGCATTTTTTATACTGGCTGTGGCCAGAGGTGTCATGAATAAGCCGGGAACTTCCTCAGCCATCGGAGGAATTGCGGCTGTATTTCGACTGGTTAACGCCTCGTATGTCTGCCATATATTTGGTATTTTTCTGCTGGGTGTTGCCTTTGACCTGGCTTTCTCGCTTTTGGCAAAGCACAGGAAAACAAATTATATCCAAAGCAGTTTAGCTGGCGTGGTCGGAGCATACAGCGGCCATCTCATCTTTGCACTGTTCGCAACTTATATTATCCGTAATCCCTTTTGGGTCTCAGGTGGATTGCCGAAAATATCAGAACATGTCTTTGTCAGCGGGAGTTTTGTGGCTCTAGCTTCAGCTCTTCTCGTTCCGCTCGGATATTGGATCGGGCATAAAAGAATTCCTCTCGCCGCGCAACGTTCCAGATGGGTTTACAATAGCGCACTTATTTTTACGGTCATCTTCTGGGCTTTGGCGCGACTTGCAGGCTAATCCATTCAACAGCCAGATGGCTTTAGCCTCCTTTTCCGTGTATGCCAAGTGTGGGCAGGATCT
>JAOUJR010000383.1 GCA_029883145.1 Nitrospirota bacterium | reverse complement strand
ATAAAGCTCTTGCAGAAGGAGGAGATGATCCCTTCAAAAAGTGAGAAGGCTCCCCATGTAAAGGATAGAATAACGGTCAATGACCTTGTTCATGAACTCACGCTTGCACAATGCGAAGAACTCTACAGAAAAATACGGTTTCAAGGACGCAGACAAGCCTTAGAAACGTTTAAGGTGTTTCGTCAACGGGTTCCTTTGACCAATCTGTAATCTTTATCACGACACAACCCCAATTTCTATTTTCTAATACTTATCGGGAAAAGACCTCTTGCAACGCGTCTCTTAACCTGGGATATGAAAATGTGAAACCGGTTTCTACTATTTTTACCGGAACCATCCTCTGACTGAATAACACCACGTCTGCTGTCTCACGCAAAATTAGTTTAAGAATCCATCCCGGGAAAGGAATAAGAAGAGCTTTTCTGAATTCTCTCAGATGGTTCATGAAATGGCGAAACCGTACCGGATTTGGTGAACAGGCATTTACCGGGCCTGAGAGTTTTTCGTCAGTGACGGCTGCATGGTAAATCCGGACAAGGTCGTCCATATGAATCCATGAAAACCAGTTGTTTCCCGAACCGAAAAGAAAAGAAAATCCAAACCGGAAGGACTTCAAAACCTGCTTTAAAATCCCGCCATTCCTTTCGAGGACCGGCGCTGTCCTTACCTGAACAGAACGCAGTCCCAGTTCTTCAGTTTTTTTTACTTCTTCTTCCCAGGCACCGCATACGTCAGCCAGGAACCCCTTGCCACGAGGAGCACTCTCATTAAGTTCAGTGTCACCCTTATCACCATAATAACCGACTGCGGAAGCAGAGACAAAAACACTCGGTTTCCGGTCAAGTCCTGCAACAAAATGAATGAGATTCTTATTGACTGTAATTCGACTTTCCCAGATCGCTTTTTTGTTCTTTTCGTTCCAGAAAGTAAAAATATCCCTGCCACTTAAGTTGACAACGGCTTCAACACCAGTAAACCATTTCTTATCAAAAAGCTCAGGTTTGAGAAGATCAACGGTAAAAGATTGCAGGTGCGGTGATTCGATTCTTGATCTGTTTCTGTCGAGGATCACTACTTCAAATTCCTTATCGAGTAAATACCGTGTAAGACATTGCCCGATAAACCCACTCCCTCCGCTGATAAGGACTCTCATGGCTTAATTATATCATGGAAAAACTTTAAATTCATTCTACTCTATTTTCTCTTTCACGAGCTGCCTTTGAAGCTCTCCCCGTACTCATTTGGAGATCCTTACTGCTATGATGCGGTTATAGAGTTCTTCATCCATTTTCATATTTTTGTGATAGATGAAATGTGTCTCGAAAACAAGTCAGTAATAAATGGTAAAATATCCACATATTCTTTTAAAGAAAGGGAATGAGTATGTTTCCATTTTTTTGTTTACAGGCAAAAACAATTTCTGATGCATGGTTCCAGCTCATTTACAACATCTTTGATCACTCTTATGTACAAAAAATTCAAAAAGGTTCATTTGAAAAAGAGCAGTACAGGCTTCAATATCCTGGCATAGCTGTGTATATCGAGTATCCAGGCATGGATATGATTCCCATGATTCCCTTAGAATTAGGCATCCCTGCTCCCACAACTATGGAATATATCGAAGACTACTTTGCAAACTATTTAATGGACCCTCATCTTTCTGAAAATGAAACATACAAGTACTCGAGCAGGATACACTATGCAATGCCGAAGGGTGGTACCCAGCTCGAGCGAATAATAGAAATGCTCAAGGATACCCCTCTTACGAACCAGGCAATCATTGAAGTAGGGTCTCCTGAAGACCATGATACTTGTTTTGGCAACGACGGCAAACTCGATCCCCCCTGCCTGCGACTTTTAGATTTTAAGGCTATTTCTGTGGGAGATGAAGTGATACTCACGGTAAGTTGCTATTTCCGTTCGTGGGACCTCTGGGCTGGCTTCCCTACAAACCTCGGCGGCATAGAACTCCTTAAACAATTCGTTGCAGGAGAAACAGGACTCAAGAGCGGCCCGATGTATGTGTATAGCGCTGGTGCTCATATCTATGGGTATCAGGAAGAAATCGCAAGGCTGAGAACCTTTCGACCTAAAGACACCAATCCCTAATTTTCTGGTATCTTGACACGTATGATTACTACTACCCATACACATATTCATACTATTACCCTTACTACTATCCATATTATTACTGGTATCCTTATCTCTATTTCCCGTTCTCTTTTTCGCTTTCCTATTCATACGATAGGCATCATCATGGTTATCCTTATCATTTTCAAGGGCGGTATCCTTATCATAGTCCCTATCGTTATTGGCGGGGGCACAAATAAAAGGTCGGATACGAGATTAGTTAAAAACTAAAGAGT
>JAOUJR010000025.1 GCA_029883145.1 Nitrospirota bacterium | reverse complement strand
CTTTTTTGTCCTTATTCATTTGACAGAGATCAGTTCAACTTCAAAGATAAGGGTGCTGCTGGGAGGAATGCGGGAACCCATGCCCCTCTCGCCATAGGCAAGCTCAGAAGGTATAAAAAGCTGCAACTTAGCACCTTCTTTCATCAATTGCAAAGCCTCGGTCCAGCCGGGGATAACGCCGTTTACCTGAAAAGTCGCAGGTTGGCCTCTTTTAAAGGAGCTGTCAAACTCTGTGCCATCAATTAAGGTGCCTTTATAGTGAACGGTTACCGTATCATCTGCCTTGGGCATTTTGCCGGAGCCTTCAGTTATAACCCTATATTGCAAGCCACTGGGAAGGGTTTTAATTCCCTCTTTCTTCTGGTTCTCTGCAAGGAACCTCTTGCCCTCCTCAAGGTTCTTTGTCGCCTTAT
The DNA here is from genome assembly GCA_029883145.1 of Nitrospirota bacterium. Classification (GTDB taxonomy): domain Bacteria; phylum Nitrospirota; class Thermodesulfovibrionia; order Thermodesulfovibrionales; family SM23-35; genus VGWZ01. Next base: position 11,203 of record JAOUJR010000025.1, on the reverse strand, counting down.
CCTTCATTTCTTTCTGACGTGCGGCCGTAACCTTCTTCTGCAGCTCCATGATTGTCGCACGCATCTCTTCGTGGCTCATCTGAGGGTCTTTTCCGCCAAGAGCATCTTTGATTCCAGAAGCATAGATGTCGAGGTTGAGATCGACTTCCTGTTTCTTAAGGTTTTCGCCGAACTGATACCCAAGACTATAGCTTTCTCTGTCCCTCTGGTCTTTCATCTCAATTTTTTCATCTGCAGGATATCCTGGCCGTTCTGCTGTTACCATGTCCGAGTACGGAGAATATTCTTTCCCTGCCATTGCACGAACTTTATAAAAGTAGATAATTTCAGGCTGTGCAGTTGAGTCATGGTATGTGAGAACTCCCTTGTCTACTTTTGCAATCGTCTCGAACGGCCCACTCGCAAAAGTCGCGCGTGCAATCTCGTACCCTGTCACGATTCCTGGGTCATTGGCTGATGCCTTCCATGTCAGTAAAAAACCTTTTCCGGAAATTGTGACTTTTAGCCCAGTCGGCGCCTCTGGTACTGGCAATGCTGTACCGGTAATGGCTATAAGACTAAAAATCATCATCAGAACTACTATTATGCCTTTTGCACTAACTCTCATGATTATGACTCCTCTCTGTCAATTGATTATTTATAAAAATATAGATTCGAGATTATTATTTTGTAGCTTCTATCGCTTATATTCATCTTCTATTCTCAACAGCTTTTCAATGGTACAAATATACATATGTTGTTTATGAAAATTGGGCGGTGCTCAATCTGAGCACCGCCCAACACATTGTCCAACTATTCCCTTGTACTAGGGTACTGGATAGTACGGCCGCATCATCTCATTGTCCTCGTGATCAAGGATATGACAGTGCCAGACATACCCCGGCCCGTTAACAAGAACTCCCAAGCTATCTACCGCATATTGCGTCAGACCGGTCGGGTCAAAGGGATAGAGGTTAGTTCCTGCTGTTACTCCACCAGCCAGTATGTCCTGCGGTGCCCAGCGCACTGCTATCCGTGTTACTTGACCCGGGTTCATTCTGAATGTATCCTTCCAGCCCACCTCATTGGGATCTGGTAATCTAATAGCGCCAAGGAATGGGGTAACATCAGGATTACCACCACAAACAGCGCCTGGGATAGGATTCTTTGTTATAGGGTCATAACAATTTCCATAAGGCAGTGGAGGACCATACGCAGGACAGTACTGACCAGCCACACAGCCCACTGGTAATGGTGCTGTACCGGTAGTTCCAAATGCAGCGTTGTAGACCTTTTGGTAATTCCTCGTCTGAAAGTCCTGACGGTTGATGAGCTGGAACTGCACCAGATGGAGGTGGATTGGATGCGTATCTGCCGTCAGGTTGACGATCTCCCATATCTCTGTTGCTCCAACACGAGGCAATTCGCTTATGCCATCGGCGAACTGGTTTGCAATATTGGCTGACAACAGTCCATCCCACTTTGTGTTATTAACGAGCACTTCGAGTGGACCTCCCGCACCCATTACTTCATTCAAGGTCAAACGTCTGACAGGTACGGCACCCTGAGCTGGTTTTATATCAACAATGGGAGTCGGGCGTGCGCATCCACCAAGGGCAGGATTACAGCTTGCATCTGCGACCGGAGTTGCTGACACCTGAAACATCATGACCTGGCCCACTGTCTGGGGATCTGCAGGTGTGCCTGCTGGAAAAGGTGCCTTAGCAGAGTTCTTCATAATAAGATTCTTCCCAGCAAATGCCGAAAAATCAACAATGACATCAGACCTTTCACCCGGGGCTATGGTTATTTGATTCAGCATTACTGGAGAGTTTAAGTAACCGCCGTCAGAACCAATTTGATAGAAAGCCGGTCCTGGCCTGCTTCCACGCGTTTTACGTCCAGTGCTCTCGGAAATGGAAAGCGTATAGAAACGGGCATTGGACCCATTGAGAAGGACAAGCCGATAACGCCGCGGCTCAACCTGCATCTTCGGCCAGCTCTTGCCGTTGACTACGATCACATCACCAAAGAACTCAGGTATCCAGAAAGGATGAACGGTCGGATTGATACCGAGATTCGGAAAATAAAGCTGACCGTTTGTATCGAACATACGGTCCTGGATAGCGATCGGTACCGGTGCAGGGAGACCTGCCGGCTCATTGAGCGGGTCAGTGAGCATATAAAGGGCTGCAAGACCTGCGTAAACATTCAGACGTGTTACCCCAAGTACGTGGTCATGGAACCAGAGCGGCGCTGCTTCCTGACCATTCGGATAAGTGTAAACTGCGCCATTTGAAGGAATTGCGAAATTCATATCACTTCTATAACTCGGCCCTTTAATCCCCATTGGATTAGTAAACCACTGATCCGGAGTCCCGTCAAAATCTGAGGGTACCTCACCACCGTGCAGGTGGGTCACAGTCGGGATTGGTCCAACGTAGTTGAGGAAGCGGTTACAACCTGGGGTCATCATGCACCCAAGCGGGTCTGCCCAGTGAATTGTTTGGTCAACAGAGGCCGCGTAGAAAAGCACATTGCTAGTATTGGCATAACCCAGGTTGTTGAGGTAGGTTACCGAGACCGGGTTATGGCGTTGAGTCACGACTACAGGCCCGAGATAGGTATCGCGCCCGCCAACAGGATAGGTAGTTCCAGCTATGCTGTACTGCCATGTCCAAGTGCCAGCGTATGTCAGACCATTTGGTAGTACAAACGTGGTCGGCAAAATATTGGCAATGGCTTCGTCCACATTTACCGTGAAACTCCCGCCTGCCGTTGCATTATAGATTCCAAGGTTCGATCCAGCAGATGGTGAAATAAAATCGACATATTTCGGGATGCTATTTCCCGGGATAGGTATCTGCGCTGCCATTGTCCCCGAGACTCCTATGTATGCAAGGAACCCCAGAACAATGCCCGCTATTACAAAATACCTCAAAAACCATTGTCGGTTTATCATTGTTTCCTCCTTTTCACATTTAAGCGTATTCTCTATCTAAGACAGCACTACAGGTACACTTTTTACAATTTTGTTCTCATATAAAGTAAGCTAAACTATGCTCTTTAGACACCACCTCTTTTTCATTTTGTTAGATTTTAAGCGCCTCGTTAGCCTTTCCTCATCACCTCCTTAGCCTCATCTGTTTTCTCCATGTCTGCTTAGCAAAAATTCAGTCTCCAAATAAAAAGCCGATGCAGGTTTATCCTGTCATCGGCTTTCGTGAAGCTCTTTATTTTTTCTCTTAGATCACAATCGTTCCAATTCTTTATATTTCATTTACCGTACCGCATCGCGGGCATTTGATCTGGGCCGCAATTTTTCCTTTTACATTTGGCTTGGCAAGAAGTTTATTACATTTAGTACATCTTAAATATGGTTTCAATATCGATATTTTCCCCTCCTTGTCAAAATCATCACGTCTGGAAGCATGTTTTAAAAGAACGTTTTCAATGAATCTGATTTTATTCGCCTTTTTGTCAACCATCAACGTCTTTGTCTCCTCTGGGACAAAAGTCTATGTCTGCACTTTTAAATTCTTCATATCGGCCAGGTTGCTCTATCTTCCGTATGTGATACTAAGAAAGCAAAAAAAATGCCAGGATATAACCTGTTGATTTTATGAAAATATAACGAATAAAAAGTGATTGCTCTTAAGCAATTTGCCCTACCAGTAAGGCAAATTGCCTTTTTTTTCTACGCTCCATTACATCATTCCCATAATATGCCACAGACCCATCATGCCTATGTCTTCGTGTTCGACGATATGGCAGTGGAACATGGCCATCCCGTCGTAATCCATTACAGGTACAAGAATTTTAGCTCTGCCCCATTTCGGAATCACTACTACATCTTTCCAGGCCGGAGCAATTGTATAGAAAGATGCATATCCGGAGTCACCTCCGCTTACGGACAAGACCTGGCATGGGTTGACATGCTGATGGAATGGGTGGTCCATGCCGCTTTGATTGATAATCTCCCAAATCTCGTAAGTTCCCAGCATCGAATGGATTTCAGCTGCCTTCATGGTGCCGTCGCTCAGCATCTCGAAGGAAATACCGTTAATGTATCCCTTTCCTTGTCCCATGCTCAAAGAGAGCTGCTCGGTTTTCGTTATTGCAGGATTGATCCTGACTGCAGAGGGATTGATAATTGAGGGTATAGCATCGTTGATGCGGCTTCCTTTATAGGAGACCGTCATGAGTGTTATCTGCTGTGCCATGCTTCCACCACCCCGGCTGTAAGGAAGTGAGAGCAGGCGGTAGTTCTTCGTGCTCTGATTTGCTTTTATTATGATATCCGCACGTTCACCAGGCGAAAGGAGAAGTGAAGGAGCAATATCATCGGGCAACCTGCCTTACTGACAGGACATTCTGCCTGATTAATTACAATAGAATGTTATAATAAAAAAGTTTGTTAGAAGGGAGTTTTTATATGAAAAATTTGAATTCAGTCATATGTTTCATCTTTCTATTTATCTTGTCTTTATCTCCTGTTCATGCTGAACAGTGTGAAATAAGAATTCTTCATATAAATGATTTCCATGGATTCGCTGAACCATATAACCCATTTGGTTCAGACGAAATGCTCGGAGGTATTGCGTATCTTACTGCCAGAATGAATGCACTTCTCAATGAAAAACCTTCTCTATTGCTTTCAGCAGGAGACATGATACAGGGCAATAACTGGGCAAATCTTTCTCAGGGAGAATCTGTTATTGAACTGATGAACACAATGAAATTTGATGCCATGGTTGTTGGAAACCATGAATTCGATTTTGGACAGGATGTGCTTAAAAAGAGAATCTCAGAGGCAAAGTTCCCTGTCCTTGGAGCAAATGTTGAGGGACTCGATATGCTTGAACCTTTTATGATAAAGGACATCAATGGCATCAAAGTAGCTGTTATTGGTATTGTCACTGAAGATACGCCTGTATCAACACATCCGAGAAATGTTTCGGGTTTGAAATTTTTCTCTTCAGAAAGCACTGCCAAGAAATATGTGACGGAATTAAAAAATAAGGCTGATATTATTATTATCCTCTCTCATATTGGTCATCATGCTGACAGGATTCTTGCTGAAAGAGTTAGAGGAATAGATGTAATCGTGGGTGGTCATTCACACACAAAAGTCGAAAAACCAGTCCGTGTTGGGAACACTATAATCGTTCAGGCATGGGAACATGCAAAGGCACTCGGAGTCTTAGACCTCACTGTAAAAGACGGAAAGATAACAAAGTTTAATGGTTATCTGGAGGAGATCAAACCAGAAACAGGTAAGGAAGACAATGTTGTTCTGGCAATTGTAGAAAAATATAAACAAAAAGTTGATGCTGTGTTAAATGAGAAAGTAGGAGATGCTGATGTTGATCTTGATGGAGAAAACGTGAGAAGAAAAGAAACGAATCTCGGCAACCTCATTACTGATGTAATGAGATATGCCTCAGGTGCTGATATAGCAATCATAAATGGAGGCACCATAAGAACAAGCATCAAAAAAGGCGAAGTGAAAGTAAAAAATGTTTATTCTGTCCTGCCTTTTGATAACTATATAGTTGCAATCAAACTCACCGGAAAACAGATTAAAAAGGCATTAGAGCATGGTGTTTCAGCAATAGAAGAAGGAGCAGGGAGATTCCCACAGGTATCGGGTCTTTCATTTAAATATAAAAGGTCTGCAAAAACAGGTGAGAAGGTAAATGAAATTCTCATTGCCAATAAACCAATAGATCCCGATAAGGAGTATATTGTTGCAACCAACGACTTCCTCGCAGCAGGGGGTGACGGATATGAAGCTTTTGGAGAAGCGATAAAGGCATCGGGGGATTTTTCCATTATTGGAGGTGTAATGAAAGGTGAAAAGGTTGTATACAGTGATTCAGGCAGGTGGTTGAGAGATGTGGTTATAGAATATATAAAAGAGAAGAAAAGAATAGACCCTACTGTAGAGGGGAGGATTACAGAAATTCAATAATATGAAAGTTTATGTGAATGACACACCGGTTAATATCTTACCTGGCATGACCGTCAAACATGCCCTTATACATGCAGGACTCCTCAAAGATATAGAGTCTTCGAAGAAAGTATATGATGAATGGGGAAATGAGATTGGTCTGGACGGAGCATTATCAGAAGGATTAAAGATTTATGTGAAATAATCTTCCCTATAAAAACTGGGAAAAAACTTTACATTCTCAGTTCTTTCAATGCAGATATTGCCTCATTTTTCATATATGGATCATTATCACTCTCTGCAATCTTTTGAAGAGAGGGAATAGCTTGAGGATTCCCGATTTTCCCGAGTGCTCTTACTGCACTTATTTTCACCGCAAAACTTTTATCATTTAATGCAGAAATGAGAAAAGGAACAGCCTTGGGATTACCGATTTTACCCAGTGACTGCACTGATGCTTCCCGTGTAAGAGTTTCTCCATTATTTATCCCGGTAATAAGGGCATCAACCACCCTCTTGTCTTTGTTGAAATTCCCAAGAGCAATAGCTGCATGGGATTTTATTGAAGGGCATTCACTGTTAAGAAATGCGTCATTAAATACCTTTAACAATAATTCTATCGCTTTCGGGTTACCGATCTCGCCGAGTATCAGCATTGCCTTAACTTTAATTGGCCAATATTCCACTGACGTATCAGCGATTTCCATGAGCAGGTTAAACGCTCTTTCGTCTTTAATACCTTTCAACTTTTCTACTGCTGCTAAACGGGTTTGCCAGCTAGGGCTCTCAAGCTCAGCCTTTATTTCATCAATCATATCTGCAGTTGCAGTCCTCACAGATATACCAACAAATAAAAATATAATGGATACAATAATAATTAAAGATACCTTGCTTTTTTTCATTTTTTCCTCCTCCATTATTTCATAATATTGTTTTTTTAACTTAAATTTATCTGGATATTATTATTTTTAAAAGTATCCCGTCAAGAAAATTATGGATTCTATAAGTTTTTTATAACCAGCTCATTTAGAAACTATCTAATAAAAGTTCTTTTCCATATAAAGTATTTTTCTTTGAAAAGTCAATCGGGTACACTAATAGTAATTACAAAAGGAGGTATATATGCTCTTAGCTGTTCATGGAGGGGCTGGAGAGAGAAAGCCTGATAAGAATGCATTGAAAAAACTTTCTGAGTCTCTTGCATCAGGATATACAATACTGCGAAATAGTGGAACGGCTGTAGATGCGGTTATCGAATCAATAATGGTTCTTGAAAATTCCGGGATCTTTAATGCAGGTGCCGGTGGGAATCTGCAATTTGATGGCGTGAGAAGACTGGACGCATCTATTATGGAGGGAAAAAAGTTGAGGGCAGGATCAGTAATTGGTATTGAGGGAATAAGAAATCCAATTAAGGTCGCACAACTCATTATGGATTCGCCTCATGTAACGCTCACTCATATAGGAGCAAAAAAGATCGCAGATAAAAATAATCTTGACCTGCTGCCTGAACCCGATAAAAAGTCATTAGAAAAGCTGAGAAAGACAAAGAAAAAGGAAAGGAAATTGGTCAACATTTTCAAACAGTACTTCTCAACAGTCGGAGCAGTCGCACTCGATATGTATGGAAACCTCGCAGCAGGCGCATCAACCGGTGGAATACCCGCAATGCTTCCCGGAAGAGTCGGTGATACGCCGATTATTGGTGCTGGCATATATGCAGAAAATTCAGCAGGTGCCATTGCATGCAGTGGCATTGGTGAAAATATAATACGACTCTCTCTTGCAAAAGAGATTTGCATGAACTTGAAGAACATGACGCCTTATAAGGCAGCAATGTTATCGCTGAGACGACTCTCTAAAATAGGTGGGGAAGCAGGGGTTATTGTGATAAATAAAAAAGGACAATTTGCAATAATTCATACAACAAAATACATGGCCTCTGGTTATGCTCACAAAAAGAGTATTGTTGTAAAAGAAGGTTTTAAAAGAATTCTGCCAGTCTTTTAACCAGTTGGCATGTGAAATCTGGATAGTGCCTCTTTCGCAGCAATGGTCTGAGCCTCTTTTTTACTTTTTCCTGACCCTCTGCCAAATTTTTCTCCGGATATGAAGACTTCAACTGTAAAGATCTTTTTATGCTCTGCACCTTCCTGTTTCACCACCCTGTATTCAGGAAGAACATTAAAAAGAAGCTGTGTTCTTTCCTGGAGTTCTGTTTTAAAATCATGAAATTCACCTGACATTATGATAGCATTTATTTTTTCATTGAATAACCTTAAGATAAGTTCCTTCGCTGTTCCATAACCACCATCAACGTAAACTGCCCCTAAAACAGCCTCAAGCGCATCGGCTAATAGTGATTTTTTGATTCTTCCACCTGTGGCCTCCTCACCTTTACCAAGTCTGAGGTACTCCCCAAGAGAAAGAACGTTCGCAATTTCAGAAAGTATAGATTCCTTGACGAGATAGGATTTTATCTTTGCCATACTCGATTCTGCAAAACGATTATCAGACAAAAAAAGATACTCAACTATCACAAATCCAAGTACAGAATCGCCAAGGAATTCAAGCCTTTCATTATGGGTATCTGAATTTTCCGGAGTCTCATGAGAGAAAGACCTGTGTGTGAGAGCCTCTATGAGAAACTCTTTATTTTTAAAAAAATAACCAAGACGGTTTTCTAACTCAAGAGTATTTTCTGATTTCAACAATGTCATGATAGGTTATCTTAAAATACTATTTTGATTTTTACGTAAATTTCTTAAACAACAGGCAGGCATTGGTTCCGCCAAACCCAAAAGAATTGGATAAGGCATAATTAACCGTCATTTTTCTTGCTTTATGTGGTACATAATCAAGACTTATATCGCACTCAGGATCAGGATTATCCAGATTAATTGTAGGGAGCACAATATTATTATATACACTAAGAATAGTAAGAGCTACCTCAACACCTCCCGCAGCGCCGAGCAAATGACCTATCATTGACTTGGTTGAACTAATTGCGATCTTATAGGCATGCTCACCAAACACTGTCTTAATGGCACTACTTTCAAGTTCATCTCCATGTTTTGTTGAGGTACCATGGGCATTTATATAATCTATATCATGAGGATTAACTCCTCCGTCTCTCAACGCCATCATGATACATCTTGCAGCGCCCTCACCGCCTGGAGAAGGAGTAGTAATATGATATGCATCTGCAGACATCCCATATCCGACTATCTCTGCATATATCTTCGAACCTCTCTCCAAAGCACTTTCAAGGCTTTCGAGTATCACAATACCTGCACCCTCACCCATCACAAAGCCGTCTCTATCAATGTCAAAAGGTCTGCTCGCTTTTTCAGGCTCGTTGTTTCTTGTAGAAAGCGCCTTCATGGCATTAAATCCACCCACACCCAGAGGTGTTATCACTGCTTCTGTTCCACCAGCAACCATCGCGTCTGCGTCTCCCCTCTGAATAATTTTAAACGCATCACCAATCGCGTGACTCCCTGTCGCACATGCTGTAGTTATGGCAGAGTTAGGTCCTTTTGCGCCAAACTTTATAGATACCTGGCCTGAGGCAAGATTTATTATTAACATGGGAATGAAAAAGGGGGATATCTTTCTTGGTCCCTTCTCAAGTAATACTGTATGGTAATGTTCAATTGCGTAGAGACCTCCCATGCCTGATCCGATAATGACACCTATCTTCTCTGCGTTACTATCCTTGATCTTCAAACCGGAATCATCCAATGCCATTTTTGTTGCAGCAATTGCAAAATGGATAAACCGATCCATTTTCTTTATCTCTTTTATCTCAATATAATCTTCAGGGTTAAAACCTTCTACCTCACCTGCTATTTGTGTCTGAAAGTGAGATGTATCAAAAAACGTAATCCTACCAATACCAGATTTGCCCTGAACAAGATTGTCCCATGAGGGCGTCACACCTATTCCAAGAGGTGTAATAAGCCCTATCCCTGTGACAACAACTCTTCTCCTATATATCATGCTGAAGATTTCTTATTATTAATATATGCAATCGCATCTTTAACTTTAGAGATTTTCTCTGCATCTTCGTCAGGTATCTCGATGCCAAATGCCTCCTCAAATGCCATGACAAGCTCGACCGTATCAAGTGAGTCTGCACCTAAATCCTCAACAAAAGATGACTCGGGTTTAATCTCTGCCTGGCTTACGCCGAGCTGTTTCGCGATAATCTCTTTCACTTTCTCTTCTAACATAATCGCACCTCCCAATTAAATTCAAAGCTTAAAATATAAATTTCAAAATTTTATTTCAAAACAATAAAACTCTTCCCTAATTTTTAATTTTGATTTTACATATACATACCGCCATTTACATGGATTACGTGCCCGGTTATATAATCCGAGTCAGGTGATGCAAGAAAAATAACAGCATTCGCAACATCTTCAACTATACCAAATCTTCCCGCAGGAATCAACTTTATCATTTCTTCTTTTACATTTTCCGGAAGAACATCTGTCATTGCAGTTTTTATAAATCCAGGTGCAACAGCATTTGCTGTGATTCCTCTGCCTGCATATTCCTTTGCAATTGTTTTTGTGAGCCCGACTATACCGGCCTTTGATGCACTATAATTCGCCTGTCCTGCATTACCCATGAACGCAGCTACAGATGAGATATTAACAATCCTTCCATATCGTTGTTTAGACATATCTTTTATTGCCTCTCTTGAACAAAGGAACACACCCTTAAGGTTTATATTTACCACAGAGTCCCAGTCTTCTTCCTTCATTCTGAGGAGAAGGCCATCTTTTGTAATGCCTGCATTGTTGATCAATATATCAATCCTGTTAAACTCTTTTCGTATATCATCAAATGTCTTTTTTACACTTTCTGCCTTCGAAACATCAAGTGATATTCCAATAGCCCTCACTCCGAATGCGGTAAGAGCTGCCACAGCTTCACTTACTGCATCCGGATTTATATCTGCAATAGCTAAATTGACACCTTTCTTTGCAAAACCCTCTGCAATTGCTCTCCCGATACCGCGTCCTCCACCGGTAACTAATGCAACCTGGCCTTTAAAATCCATACTACCTCCTCTGCAAAACTGGTTTTAATTGTAACAAAGAGCTATTTTCTTTTCCAGTCTTTATTTATTGTACGACATAGGAAAAATGAAGAATCATTACAAAATATTTAGTCAGAACAATGTGTTCGCAGTCATTGTAATATTAAATCAATTTATGTTAAAATGTAAACTTAAATTATTTCTAATCTTAAAAGAGGTAA
>JAOUJR010000024.1 GCA_029883145.1 Nitrospirota bacterium | reverse complement strand
CCCCATGCATTGAGAGGTGCCAAGATAAAAAAAAGAATGAGCGTGAGTATGAATTTCATGTTGTGTTCATTGTGCTTTACTAACCTTAGTAATAGTATCTTTTAGTTCATTTAAAAGGTCTTCTTTAGTAAGTATCCCTTTATTTAATATCCCCTGGATCCTCCCATTCAGTTCATCTATCTCATTTTCGGTTAAATCCTTGTGGGTGACTATAATAAGGGGAATATCTTTGGCCCTTTCTTCTGTCTTGAGATATTCAATGACATCGAATCCACTCACTTCAGGCATGGTGAGATTTAAGACAATCAGGTCAGGTTCGAAATCCTCTATAGAGTCAATCGCATCCTTACTATTATAAGCTATTGTTACCTTATATCCAGCCTCTTTCAATACATTACTGATCAATTTTACTGTGTCTGGATCGTTATCTACTACTAATATCCTTTTTATTGTAGTGGTCTTTTCTAAGTTTCTTAATTTTCGTAAGAGAACCTGTTTTTCTACAGGTTTGACTATATATTCTGCTGCACCCAGGCTAAACCCCAACCTTTTATTATCTACGATCGAGAGAATAATTACTGGAATGTCCTGAGTCTCTGGTGTCTTTTTTAACTCTCTCAGCACCTGCCATCCGTCTTTTTTGGGCATCATGATATCCAGGGTAATAGCAAGAGGTTTTAGTTCTTTTGCCTTTTCTACTGCTTCTTCACTGCTGATGAGGCCGATTACTCTGTAATCCTCTCCTAAATATTTCCTTATAATGTCAATAGCCTCTGGGTTGTCATCAATCGCTAATATGATATTTTTCGCACCTTCCTTAAGTAATTCTGCTTCTTCAGGCTTATATTCCTTTGTTTCGAGTATAAGTCTTTCTATCACTTCACAGCCTTTACAGAAATCTAACTTTTCTGGATAGGCAGCTACTTTCATGCCCGAACAATGAGTTCCAAGGATTAACCAGCATCGGGTTTCTTTGCTTCCATATGCAGGACAGGAGGGCTGTCCACAACGTGTATATTCCCAGCATCTTATTGGCTTGCCTGCGTATTCTGGCTTTTTCAAAAAGGTTTCAACGGGTCTTCCAAAATATTCGGATAGGCCTTCAGCCATTTTTAACTCTACTATTGGCTCATAAGGCTTTTCGAATATTTCCTTTTTTAATGGAATGGTGAAACAGAATTTGCTTCCCTCTCCATATTTACTCGTTGCCCAGATTACCCCCTTATGCAATGCAACTAATCCCCTCGCAATACTAAGCCCGAGGCCTGTTCCTTCGTATTGACGTATAGTGGAGAGGTCTGCCTGTGTAAATTTATCAAAAATCTTACCGATATCCTCTTCCTTTATTCCGATGCCTGTATCTTCAATGCAGACCTCTACAAATATATGTTGCTCTTGGGGTTTAATTCCTCTCTCAGATAGTTTTGCGGTTATCATTATGCCGCCCTTATGAGTAAATTTAACAGCATTGGATAACAGGTTTATCAGAATCTGTCTGACTTTATCCTCATCACCATATATATGAGATAAATTCTCTTCAAGATTAATAGTCAGTGTGAGCCCCTTTTGTTTTATCTGAGGTTCAAAGGTGGGGATAACGGAGTCAATTAACCATTTCAGGTCAAGCTCCTTTGCTTCCAATTCTATCTTTCCCGCCTCTATTTTGGATACATCGAGGACATCATTTATCAACTGCAGGAGATGTTTTGCATTAGCCACTACCTTTTTTAAGCTTTTTTCCTGTTCTTCATTAATAGGGCCGTCAACCCTGTCTATTAATAATTCTGTATATCCAATAATGGCATTCATCGGAGTACGGAGTTCATGAGACATATTGGCTAAGAATGTTGATTTTAATTTATCCAACTCCCTGAGTTCCCTGTTAGCCCTTTCTAATAATGAGAGGAGATGAGTCCTTTCATTTAATAAAGTAGTTTTTCTGGTTACTTCCATCTCTAATTTTCTACTGAAAGAGGAGACACTTTCGACCATGTAGTTGAAGGTTTTACCAAGGACTCCAATTTCATCTTCTGTCTTTACATCCACGGAAACAGACATGTCTCCCTCGGCAAAACTCTTTGCCTTCTCAGCTAAATTCTCTATAGGACGTCTTACAAGTCTATTCACTAATAGAAAGATTATGGTTATTGCAATAGGTAAGGTGAATCCAAGTAACAATAGAGTTCGATTTCGTTGGGCAGCAACGGTCTTATAGACTTGCTCAGCGCTCACCCTTACTGCCATGCTTCCGAGGACGTGTCTTTGAGAGCCATGGCAGTGATAGCAATCCTTTTGATTTAAAATAGGAAAGATCATAACATGATATCTTACACCTGAGACCGTATCATCGAATGACCTATTTGGATCAGCCCCTGTTGCTAACACTACACTTAAGGCTTTCTTTGTATCTTTATTGGAAATAGAATCTGCTAACCTGGTCTTTACCTTGTCCTCATGGGTGGAATAGATTATCTCCTGATCGAAGTCAGTGATAAAGACCTCAACCTCTTTTGCCTTTTCTCTTATGTCTGACAATTGTCGTTTAATCGCTTCACTATCCCCTATCGACATGGGATACTTTATACCCGCATAGGTCGAGGATGCCAGCTCTTTGGCAGCCATGGTCATCAGCTCTAACCTGTCTTTAGTCCCAAAGTAAATTCGAAAGGTTATTTCGCTTATCGAGATCACAGCTATAGTGATTACCATGGCAGCCATGATCTTATAGCCCAACCGCCTTTTTATAAAACCAAACATCCTATCTCCCGACTTCTTTCGCCTTTATCTTTCTAATGTGCGCCTCCATGAATCATGGGCTTATACCTGAATGCCCTGACCCTTTCTGTGGTATGGCAGACCTCACAATCTTCTTTGGTCATATGCCTCTTTATATATTGAGGATCCTTTGTCTTTACATGGAATTCCCCTGGTCCATGGCATACCTCACAGCCGGCATTCTTCAGTTGGGGTGTCTTTTCAAGACTGACAAAGCCACCGGGTTTTCCATATCCAGTAGTGTGGCAGGAATAACATCCTTTAATTTCCTCTTCTGTTAATCCTTTCTTTACCCGTTCAATGCTTGAGAATGATCTACTCTTTCTGGCATAGGTCATAAAGCTGTCATATACGTCCTTATGGCAACCTTTGCAGACTAATGAGCCAACATATTGAGGTGTTCTATTTTTAGTTTCAGCGAAACTTAAAGGTGAGTTTATTGTCATTGTGACGAGCAGAAAAAACACAACATGAAATAACAAACATGCTATTGAGAATCTAAGTAAATTAGTTATTTTCATAACCCATAGCATACTCTTTAGTTATATTGTCCTTTATTATGTGAAAAAATTCAACTAAGAGCCGAGTTTAATGTATTATAAAAAATGGCATTTGTAATCGCATTGGCAGGTAAGGGCGGTACAGGTAAAACTACTGTTGCAGGACTTACCATACGGTATATTATCGAGAAAAAGAAGAAACCCCTGCTCGCAGTAGATGCGGATTCTAACAGTTCTCTCAATGAGGTACTCGGAGTTGATGTCCATACCACAATAGGGAAATTAAGAGAGGAGTCTCTCGATGAGATTAGAAGGAGCACAGAAAGGCTTGGTGGCATGTCCACAGAAGAACTTTTTGATTATCAGATTCAGCAATCAATTATCGAGTCAAAGGGGTTTGATTTAATCGTGATGGGAAGGCCGGAAGGGGCCGGTTGCTATTGCGCAGCAAATAATATTATAAGAAAATATGTAGATAAACTATCCTTCACATACCCCTACGTTGTGATTGACAACGAGGCGGGAATGGAGCACCTCAGCAGAAGAACGACCCATAAAATCGATTTACTGTTTATTGTGAGCGATCCAACTACAAGAGGTATTCAGACAGCAGGAAGAATTAATGAATTGATTGATGAACTAAGACTTGAGATCGATAGACGGCTGGTAATTATCAACAGAATCTCCGGTCAAGAAGGAGAGGAATTAAAATCTTTAGCAGAGCAGAAAGGGCTTTACGTTGCTGGTCTAATCCCCCAGGACAGCACACTATTTAATTATGACCTTCAGGGGAAGCCAATTTTTCAGCTTCCCGGAGAATCACCAGCAGTAATTGCTCTATTCAGCATCCTTGATTCACTTGATATTACTTAACCTATCCTTGTCTTCCTTTGTTCAGCAAATGTGAGGTGGGGTTTAGGTTTCAATAGATTTGTGAAAATTCTGACGGATGTTATAATATAAAAACACAAAACTCTCTTTTTTGAACTTGTTAAATTAATAAAGATGAAAATTTTAGTCGCTGAGGATGACAAGAACTTAAGGAAAGTTCTCAGGAATGAACTTTCTGATGCGGGGTTAAATGTTGATGAAACAGATAATGGCATTGATGCAATAGAAATACTGAAAAAAGATGAATATCATGTAGTGCTTTTGGACCTAAAAATGCCCGGTCTGAGCGGAATGGATGTCCTGAAGGAGATAAAGGCTTTAGATGTGCCAATTGAGGTTGTGGTACTTACAGCCCATGCAAGTGTCTCATCAGCGGTGGAGGCCATGAAGCTGGGTGCGTATGATTATCTCACAAAGCCCTTCAAGATAGAAGAACTAAAAGTAATTATTGAAAAGGCATATGAGAAGAAAAAACTGGTAAGTGAGAATCTGCTCCTCAAGACCCAGATAAAAAGACAGGCTGAAACCTATAAAATAATAACGAAAAGCCCTCTCATGTTTGAGATTTTGGAAAATGTAAAAAAGGTTGCAATTTCAGATTTTCCTGTGCTTATTTGCGGTGAGAGTGGTGTGGGAAAAGAGCTTATCGCAAAGGCTATCCATGATGCATCACACAGGGGTAATGGTCCTTTTATTCCGATTAATTGTGGAGCTATTCCTGAAAATATGCTTGAAAGTGAATTATTCGGACATGAAAAGGGGGCGTTTACCGGTGCACATGAGAAGAAACTGGGTTTACTTGAGATAGCCAATCAAGGAACATTTTTCTTCGATGAGATTAGTGAACTGTCTCCACAACTTCAGGGAAAACTCCTTCGAGCAATTGAGACAGGGAGTTTTTTCAGGGTCGGCGGTGTAAAGGAGATTAAAGTTGATACAAGGTTTCTTTCAGCCACGAATAGAGATATAAAGAACGAGGTTGAAAAAGAAAATTTTAGACCGGACCTTTATTTCCGTATTAGTACTATAACCCTCTTTATCCCACCTCTGAGAGAGAGAAAGGAGGACATCCCCTTACTCGTAGAACATACCATTAAAAACAATCCAGCCTTTAAAAACAAAAGGTTCAGTAATGAGGCATTGAGGATTCTTTCTGAATATGAATGGCCCGGGAATGTAAGGGAACTGCAGAATGTGGTTCACCGCGTTTTATTACTTTCGAAAGATGAAACAATACACTCTCACGGCCTGCCATCGGATCTCATCGAAGACAAAATGATTTCCGGTAAACGTCTTAAAGATATAGAGAGAGAATATATTCTGAAAGTCCTCAGGGAAGCAGGAGGGCAGAAAATGAAGGCAGCAGAAATCCTCGGCATTGATCCAAAGACCATTTACAGAAAGCTGTCGAGTTACGGAATAACGGATTGAATGACAGGAAAAGTATTACTCTATGATTTAGGTTATACTGGATCAGTTATCTCAGTTGAAAAATATGTATGATAACTCTATTAAAATTCTACTGAAGCACGCACAGCTATCCGGACTGTTCACGAAATCTCCGCAGTATCAAAACATGGTTCTCAATCACTTTAGTTTAATAACAACAATTGAATAGCGGATAGGATAATTTTAAAAAACTGAAAGGAATCAAATTAATCTATAGCAAGATAGTATCGTTAAAATCGGAGGCAATAAGATGGCAGAAAACCTGAGAAAGACAGGAATAGATATAATCGGTAATGTAATCTGGGGAACGCACTTCTGTCAATTTTACCAGACCAAGAAAGACCTCATTGATATCCTGGTTCCCTATTTTAAAGCAGGATTAAAAAATAATGAATTCTGTATGTGGGTTACCTCAAAGCCTCTGAGTGAAAAAGAAGCCAGGGAGGCAATGAAAAAGGCAATGCCCGGCTTTGATCACTATGTAAATAAAGGTCAAATAGAGATCATTCCTCATACGAAGTGGTATTTGAAAAAAGGCACGTTCGACGGACAAAGAGTCCTTGATGGCTGGGTATATAAGCTCAACCAGGCTTTAGCCAAAGGTTATGATGGCTTGAGGTTAACAGGAAATACATTCTGGCTTAAAAAAAAGAATTGGAAAACCTTCACAGATTATGAGGAGAAAGTAAACAATGTCATAGGCAAATACAGAATGATTGCCATCTGCACCTATTCCCTGAACAAATGTGGAGCATCTGAAGTCATGGATGTGATCAGCTACCATCAATTTGCTCTTATTAAACGGGGAAAGAAATGGGACATTATCGAAAGCACCGAGCGCGAGCAAAAGGAAAAGAGGATAGAGCATTTAGCCTCTTTTCCCCAATTAAACCCAAATCCGATCATAGAGATAGATTCACACGGAAAGGCAAAGTACTATAACTCGGCAACAGTAGAAACTCTGAAAGAACTGGGCATGAAGAAGGATGTGAGCAGTTTCTATCCTGACGATTTACGAGGCATATTGAATTCTCTGGGAAGCGGAAATGAGACGCAGAACTTCTATCGCGAGGTAAAGTTAAAAGAAAGAATATTCGCTGAGAACATATATCCGTCGAAAAAATTTAATGTTGTTCGTATTTACGCGACCGACATCACCGAACGCAGGCAGGCGGAGGAGGAACTCAGCAAATCACGCGATGAGCTGGAAATACAGGTTCAGGAACGAACTGCTGAACTGGAAAAAGTGAATAAAGTATTGATTGAACAATCAAGGATTTTAGAATCCTTTTTCAATTCTACAGTTAATCCTATGGTATTTCTCGATAAAGATTTCAACTTTGTGAGAGTTAATGAGGTATATGCCAAAGCCTGTCAACGGGATGTATCGGAATTTCCCGGACATAATCATTTTGAGTTTTACCCACACGAAGAAAACGAGGCGATTTTCAGACAGGTTGTTGAGACAAAAACCACGTATCAGGCTATTGCAAAACCTTTTGTTTTTCCGGATCATTCAGAATGGGGAATAACTTACTGGGACTGGACCCTCACACCTTTATTAGATGACAGGGGTGAGGTTGTAATTTTAGTTTTCTCACTTGAAGATGTGACCGAGCGCAAACGGGCCCAAGAAGCATTGAAGGCTGCCTCATTGTATGCCAGAAGTCTGATCGAAGCAAGCCTTGACCCTCTTGTCACCATCAGCGCAGACGGAAAGATAATGGACGTAAACAGGGCTACAGAGCTTATCACGGGTGTTGATCGTGAATATCTAATCGGGAGCGATTTTTCGGATTATTTTACAGAACCCGAGAAGGCGCTGGAAGGATACAAAATAGTATTTCTTGAGGGAACTGTCAGGGATTATCCTCTTGCAATACGTCATTTATCAGGTCATATAACCGAGGTGTTGTATAACGCTACGGTATATAGAAATGAAGCTGGAGAGGTGCAGGGCGTCTTTGCCGCTGCACGGGATATTACCAAGCGAAAGAAGACAGAGGAGGCACTTCGGCATGCTGAAGAAAAATATCGTAGCATCTATGAAAACAGTATTGAGGGTATCTTCCAGACTACACCCGATGGGCGCTACATCAGCGCTAACCCGGCACTGGCAGGTATGCTTGGCTATAAGTCTCCTGAAAGTCTGTTAGCAGAGGTCACAGATATCTCACAGATTTATGTTGACCATGATCGCCGTTCAGATTTTATTCTCCTTATGGAAGCATATGACTCCATAACCGGGTTTGAATCTCAGGTCTATAGAAAAGATGGAAATATAATATGGATTTCAGAGAACGCGCGTGCTATACGCAATGAGAGCAGGAAGATACTTCATTACGAGGGCACAGTCGAGGATATTACCGAGCGCAAAGAAACAGAGAAACGTGTCAACGCAAATAATGCTCTACTGAAATTGTTTGCGCAGACATTTTCACGAAAAGAATATCTGAATAAGACAGTAGAGTTAATTGAGAGTTGGAGTAGTTGTCGCAACGTTGGCATCAGGGTGTTAGACGAGGAGGGGAATATCCCATATGAGTCTTTTACAGGTTTTAGCAAAACATTCATGGAATCTGAGAATTTTCTTTCAGTGAAACGGGACATGTGTGCGTGCATCCGGGTAGTCACAGGCAGACTGGAACCGCAGGATGCTACAGTTATGACGCCCGGCGGGTCATTCTATTGCAATAATACATTCAAATTCGTAAGCAGTCTCTCAGAGGAAGAAAAAGCAAGATTTAGAGGCATGTGTATAAAGACCGGCTATGCGAGTGTAGCGGTCGTTCCAATTCGTTATCGCGATGAGATGCTTGGAGCAATTCATCTTGCTGATGAAAAAGAAGGCAAGGTACTGATAAAGATTGTAGAGTTTATTGAGGCATTATCTCCTCTCATTGGTGAAGCGATTTATAGGTTTAATATTGAAGAAAAGCTTATGATGAGTAAAGCAAGTCTTGCTGAGGCACAGCGGATTGCACATCTGGGGAACTGGGAGTGGGACATACAAACAGACAAGTTGTATTGGTCTGACGAGGTTT
This sequence comes from Nitrospirota bacterium, assembly GCA_029883145.1. Classification (GTDB taxonomy): domain Bacteria; phylum Nitrospirota; class Thermodesulfovibrionia; order Thermodesulfovibrionales; family SM23-35; genus VGWZ01. The sequence continues at coordinate 2,967 of JAOUJR010000024.1, read as the reverse complement.
ATCGCATTTTTGGTTTATCCCCTCAACAGGTAAATGTGACTTATAATGCGTTCTTAAATTATATTCATCCCGAAGATAGAGAATTTGTAAAAAAAGCTGTGAATAAGGCGTTGTATGGGGGACCTTACAGCATTGATCACCGCATCGTCCTATCTGACGGAACCGTGCGAATTATTCACGAACAGGGAGAAGTAGCCTTTGGTGAAAGCGGTGAGCCAGTCCGGATGTTCGGAACAGTTCAGGACATAACCGAGAAAAAAGAAACTGAGATGCAACTTATTATGAGTGAGAGGCTCTCGGCTTTGGGCCAGATGGCCTCTGGCATAGCTCATGAGATAAATAATCCTCTTGCATCAATAGGTGGTTGTGCAGAGGGGCTCCTTAACAGGATAAATAAGGGACAGGTTGATCATGAATTATTTAAAAACTATTTTAAAATCATAGGTGAAGAGGTTACACGATGTAAAAAGATTACAACAAATATGCTCTCTTTTGTACGTAAGGGCACCTATACAAAAAGTTATGTAAATGTACATGAAATACTCGATAAGACCCTTGAACTGATCAGCCTTCAGGGTAGATTAAAAGGGGTTAATGTTCTCCGGATTTATGGAGAAGGGTTACCTCTTATTCAAGGAAGTGAAGGCGACTTGAAACAGGTATTTCTGGCAGTCATTATTAATGCACTTGATTCTATGGACAACAATGGCACGCTTACGCTCAAGACAGGTAAAGAGAACAACGAGATTTTTATAAAGATTATCGATACAGGTTCTGGAATACCTTCAGAGCTTATAGGGAGAATTTTTAACCCTTTCTTTACCACAAAATCGGATAAAGGAGGTGTTGGACTCGGCCTTTCTATAGCAAATAAGATAATCACTGATAATGATGGAAGAATAGAGGTGATTTCAGAAGAGGAGAAAGGCACGACCTTCACAATAACCCTGCCAACCTAACCTTTCAGGCAATATGTCCTTTCAGGCAATATGCCCTTTGAGTAAGGCATTTTGCCTAATAAAATTGCCCCATATAGTTCTAAATATCAATTAAATCAAAAAGTTATACACTGGCATTGCTCTTGCTTTTCTAAATTACTTGTAATGGTTACAATCCTTTTAGCTGAAGATGATAAAAACTTCGGCATTATTTTAAAGAAAGAGTTAGAAGAAGATAAGTGCACTACTGTTGATCTTGTGAGTGATGGTGTCGAGGCAGTGGAGCGATTTATCGAAAACACTTATGACTTTGTGCTCCTTGACATTAAATTACCGAAGCTTGACGGTACTAATGCTCTAAAGGTAATTAAAAAACTCAATCCTGATATTCCTGCTATCACCTTTTCAGGACATGCAGGAAATGTCGAAATGGCTGAGTCAATAGAAGCTGGAGCAATAAAATGCCTCACAAAGCCTTTTGAGATTGCAGTGCTCAAGGAAGAAGTAAAGAGATATATTATGCTGCGAAGGAGGTGCCAATGATAAGTTTAAACAGGGACAACGTAATATCCATTGATGAAAGAAGGATTTTATGGAAATTTTCACTTCAGGAACATACATCAATGAAACAAGGAAGGAGGAAATGACGTGAAACGACGTAAAATTATAATCTTTTTGAGTATGCTTTTGGTACTGGTTGCCCTTTTCTGGGGGGTTGACCAAGCCTTTGCGAAACCAGGCGATAAGTGGTTTGGGAAACCGAAACCTGCCGAGAGAAAGGACGCAGCAGACCGTTTCAGGGAAGCTTATGACGCTGCTTTTGCCCAAGGGCTCGTGCCTCCACCGGTTCTCGACCCAGGCGGCATCCCTCACTATTTCGGGCCATACCCCAACTATGCCAATAGCCCGCTTCCAAGGGGCGCTGTTGCGAGTATCACGGTTACGAATCCAGGAAGTGGATATTCCGCCACGCCTACTGTCATCATCGAAGATGTTTACAGCACAGGCACAGGCGCCACTGCTACAGCAACAGTAGTAGCTGGTGCCATTACCGGCATCACGATTACGAAAGGAGGCAGCGGGTACAGCGCTCCTCGTGTCATCATCGATGATGCTACTGGAACGGGCGCTACTGCTACAGCAGCAATAGGTGGTCCCTTTACAGGTGGTATCAGGAAATTCGTGGACTCACTGCCACAGTTGAATACTCCAAACAACCTCGGGCAGTATCTTCCCATTGCTGTTGCTGAGCCATGCACCTATTCTGGTCAGGCAGCTGATTGCTATGAAATCGAGCTGCGAGAGTACACAGAGAAGATGCATACTGACCTTCCACCAACTACACACCGCGGTTACGTACAGGTTAACTCTGTCACAGGCCTCGACGTAGCGCCGATCCATTATATGGGGCCTGTGATTGTAGCCCAGAGGGATAAGCCGGTACGTATAACGTTCAGGAACATGCTCCCCACAGGTGCAGGTGGAAACCTTTTCCTGCCGGTGGACACCACTGTTATGGGGTCAGGCATGGGGCCAGGCATGGCAGGAATGCCTGAGATGGATCCGCAGAACCCCATGTGCGGAGAGAATCCGAAGCCAATGGACTGCTACAAGGAAAACCGCGCCACATTGCATCTCCATGGCGGCTTTGTCCCGTGGATAAGCGATGGTACGCCCCATCAATGGACCACGCCAGCAGGAGAAACCACTCCTTACCCTGATGGTGTTAGTGTGTACAACGTCCCTGATATGCCTGACCCAGGACCAGGAGCATTGACATTCTATTATAACAACCAGCAGAGCGCCAGACTGATGTTCTATCACGACCATTCCTATGGTATCACGCGATTGAATGTCTATGCAGGCGAGGCTGCGGGTTATGTGATTACAGACCAGGTAGAACAAGACTTGATCAACGGCACTAACTTATCTGGCGTGAACCCCACTAATGCCGTAGTTCTCCCTGACATCGGGATTCCGTTAATCATACAAGACAAGAGCTTTGTAGACCCCAACACAATTGCAGCAC
>JAOUJR010000315.1 GCA_029883145.1 Nitrospirota bacterium | reverse complement strand
TTCTAATTCGAATTTAATCTCACCATAAAGAGGGTCTCCTGGATTCTGAATGATTTTGACTCCGTTTTCATACTCAATTTTTCCTTTCCATTCAGCTTCTTGTCCGCCAAATGAAAGAACCATAATGAAAGCTGAAAGGAATAAAGCGATCGATAAGACCTTAGCCTTATTTTTCATTATTACCCCCACATAAAAATTCTAACTTACTCAGAGTCTTTTCTCAATCCTGGAAGCCAAGGTTAAATAATCCTTGGCTTTCACTTGCCTCAAACTCACTAATATCTCCAGGTGACTTTATATCTCTTGACCATCTGAAATCCTTCTTCATCTTCCTCTATGGTGTAAAGCTTGTTCTTTTTCCATACAAATGGCCTGTTTAGGCTAACTAACATGGGAACTTTTGCAATGTACTTTCCCTCAGAGTCGAAAATATCAAAATAGAAAAAATTTTCTTTGTTTTCTACTCTCTCATAAGTCCCCAGAAATATCCTTCCTTTCTCATCAACGGATATATCCCTGAAAGCTGGAAAATATTTAGGAAATATGATTTTAAACCCAAAATTTGGTATACGTGATAGCCTTTCCTTGTATCTTTTTTGGTCCTCTTCAGTTACATTCACTGGCTCATAATCTTTGATAATTTTTCTTATTAATCTTCCTTCAGGATTGAGAATATGAACTTCATATCTTTTTGAGTTTCCCCAAACAATATTATCGTTTTGAATTACGACACAATAAAGAGAAGGTTCCATTGCTCTGATTTCACGCCTTAAGTATGAATCATCTTCCTCTCCTTTTGATATCATCATGAGCAGGTCGAGATTTGAATCAAACTTTTTTAGCTCTTCTCCACCCATAGGAGGGGGTGGAACTAATAATGCGATTAATTCTCCTCTTGAATCTAACTTAATTGGATGCATAGGATTCTCGATTCTTGCAGTAGAGGTTTGTCTGAGATATTTTCCTTCCATTGAAAAAAAGAGCAAGCGTCGAGTCAGCGGGTCAAACACCATGACCTCCTCTTTGCTTGTGATTTGCATAAAGAAGGGATACTGCATTTCCCCTGGACCTTGTCCTTTGCTGCCAAATGTCCTTATGAGTTCACCATTTTTGTCAAAGATTCTGATTTGTACAGCCTTATAGTCTAAGACGTATATGTTGTCATTTTTATCGACATCAATATTCCGAACACGTTCAAACAAATATTCCTCACTCCCTTCTTTTTTTTCTAAGGTTAAATCCTCTTCCAAGCTAAAGACAGCCTCGCCGTACATCGGCTTTTTGGGATTCTTAACGGCTGTCACTCCATCCACTTCCTCTATCGTCCCTTTCCATTCAGCCTTTTGCTTTCCACAGGAGATAAGAATAGCAAATAAATAGAGAGACAAAGGGATCGAAAGAATCCTGGTTCTATTTTTCATTTTTATCCCCTAATTAAAATACTAACTCGCTTATTGTCATTTATCAAACAATGGAAGCCAGGGCTCTGAGGGATTTGGCTTTCAGTTTACTTTGATTCATTCCCAATTCATCTTATAAACCACTAGTTCCATATAACTGCTTTCATTTTCCCTGTGGCAGTAAAGATGATTTTTTTTGACCATCATATATTTGGGGCCGAAATACAATTGAGCCCAAACTAAATGTAGGCTCTTTCTCCCAACAAAAATTCCTTCAGGATTGAAAATATCACATAAATATTCCTCAGGTCTTTCGCCTTCCTCGTAAGTCATGACAAAGAGACGCCCTTCGTCATCCGTGAAGAAAGAGCTTAATGGAGGCAAAGGCTTGGGAAAATAGTCCTTGAAATCAAGCGATCCATAACTTGGACCCAGGATGAGTTTCTTGATCTCCTTAGAAGCCGTTACCGGTCTATAGTCCTTTCGAATCTTTCTTGCTAGATTCCCTTCCAGATCATAAACCCATATTTCATAACCACGTTCCTCATTCGCAATGAAGATATGTCCGTTTGAAACCCTCCACATGAAATAAGGAGTTAACCTGTTTTGTTGACGAGGGGATTTGTATACATCGAGTTCTTTAATTTCATTAAATCTAGAGTCATATAATGATAGGACGCGTGGGAAATATTCAGCAGTCGCCTTTTCCCGTTTTAACCTCCAGACTAGATATTTGCCATTCTCGAGAGGTTCCATCCAAAAAGATCGGAAGTCCAAAGTATCTTCTTTAGCGAGGTCACCATTTTTATTGAAGATGACCAGCTTATTCGGATAATCATAAATAGCCATTTCATCCCGATCGTTAATTACCGGACTAATTGGCCATTGCAGTTCTCCAGGACCTTGTCCCATTCTTCCGAAAGATGTGACGAGATTCCCTTTGCTGTCAAATTTATAGATGAAATATTTAATATTTTTAAAACTCACGATATAAATATTCCCTTCGGAGTCTACATCAAACTCACCTGCTACCCCCATTCCAGCATCGAGAATATCGTTCCTTTCTGTATCAATCACAAGTTCTTCTTCAAGTGTGAAAGTAGAAGGTTCGCGTGTTACCTTGTAAGGCTCAATATGGTTAAGAACAACTTCTACTCCACTATCGATAATCTTCTCTACTCTATCCTGTTTTGGTCCGCAGGAAATAAAAATAATAATATACACTGAAAAGAATATAATGATTGAAACAAACTTGGTTCTGCTTTTCATTTTTATTCCCTATAAAAATTCTAACCCGCTCAGCTATCTTTCTAAACCCAGGGAAGACAGGATTTTAGGGAATTCGGTCTTTGATTCAATACTTTAATTCTGTTTTTTTAATTAAGTTATTCTTATACTTCACTTCGTATTCCACGGTGAAGAATTTATAATTTTCATAGGCAACGTCTGTTTCAGACATCGTGAATCTATTGATTTTTTTTAATCCCTTTGGGAATAAGACTTCAATCAATCTATTATTA
>JAOUJR010000314.1 GCA_029883145.1 Nitrospirota bacterium | reverse complement strand
AGGGGAGTTTGTCAAGATACTTGGCGTTCAGAGCCATTCCAAGTCCGATAGAAAGTCCCTGGCCCAAAGATCCTGTGGAAGCTTCGACATATGAGAATGCAACCGTTGGGTGTCCCTCAAGGGGGCTTCCGAATTTTCTCATGGTAAGCAGTTCCTGTTCAGACACTTTTCCCGCCGCAGTCCATAAAGCATAAAAGAGAGGTGACGCATGTCCTTTTGAAAATATCAGGCGGTCGTTGTGAGGATGTCCCGGCTGTTCCATATCAAACCGAAAGAATCCACCGAACAAAAGAGCAGTCATCAAATCCGTAGCCGATAACGAGGATGTTGGATGACCTGATCCTGCCTCTGTCGTGGAAGTAAGAATAAAATAGCGGATCAATTTTGCTAATTTTTCTAACGCCTTTGTCCTTTCTCTCTCAACCATTATTTTTTCCCTGCCCTTTTCTAAACACTTCATGCCCTCCGGATTGATTCCTTAACACAGAGAGAATCTGACCTGTATAACTCGGCTTGTTCAGGGACTGCATCCTAAAATGACAATATGCCCTTTCCGAGAAGGCACTCTAGCATATTCAATCCCATTGGTCAGCTCCGACAGCGATAATCATTTTTAAACCTCACGTTCAGCCAATTTTCTTAACTATAAAATAGAATCATATTAGACGAATTATGTCCAGCAAAATAAATGCCAGGACATAAGATATTGATATTTATTGATATATAGAAACAGAGATGTACTGATATTAAGGCTCTCTTTATTAGCGGTAATACTGCAAATTTTATACAGAAAGAGGGAATTCTTGAAGAAGGAATACAATTTGTGTTAAAACCCATTTCACCAACAAAGCTTTTGAAAAAGATGAGAGGGGTGCTTGATTAATAAACACAAGATTGACTCTTTTCTTTATAACTGTTAACGTAAAACATAAACATATTTAAAAGGAGAAAGCGATGAATGAAGATTATAAAAAGATTATCGGAGCTTTTTTAATAGGTGGCGCGATCGGTGCATTTGTTGCGCTTCTCTTTGCACCACAATCCGGACGTGAAACAAGAAAGGATATTTCGAGGACCACAAAACGCATAAAAAAGGATACAGTCCACTTAGTTGAGGAGACAGTTGAAAGTATAGACGACTTTGTGAGTGACGTAAAGGACAAGGCGACTGCTCTCATCGAGCAGGGGAAAGAACTGTCAGACACTGCGAAAAAAGAGATTGTGAAGACTCTCGAACACGGACAAAAGGCAATCGAAAAGCAGAAAAACAGGATAATGATCGCCCTTGGACTCTAAGGGTTTTGTTATATTAATCCCTTATCTTTATTCCTTTATTTTTTAAATACTTTTTCAGTTCGCCGATTGAGATTTCACGAAAATGGAATACTGAGGCAGCAAGAGCTATATCGGCCTTGCCCTCAGTAACTGCTTCATAGAAATGCTCCATAGTTCCTGCACCACCTGAGGCAATAACAGGAAGTTTTGAAGCCTCTGCAATCTGCCTTGTGAGTTTCAGATCGTACCCATCTTTTGTTCCATCGGTATCCATACTGGTAGGAAGCAACATTCCTGCCCCCAGATCCCTACATTCTTTTGCCCATTTTATCGCATCTTTGCCGGTAAGTGTTCTCCCTCCATCAATAACCAGCTCAAAGCCTGATGGAACTGTATTCGTCCTTTTCGCATCAATTGCTACTACAATTCGACTACTCCCGAATTTTTTTGTGGCTTCTTCAATCAGTCCCGGCCTTTTGACTGCGGCTGTATTGATGGAAACTTTACTTGCACCTGCACCAAGTATTTTTTCGATGTCATCAAGACTTCCTATGCCTCCTCCAACAGTGAGAGGTATAGAAATTGCCTGTGCAACATTTTTTACAAGATTAACAGTGGTTTTCCTTCCCTCGACAGTTGCGGTAATATCAAGAAAGGCTAATTCGTCTGCACCTTCTTTTTCATACAGGGCGGCATTCTCTACCGGATCACCGGCGTCTCTTAAATTTACAAAATGTATGCCTTTCACCACCCGACCATCTTTAATATCGAGGCAAGGCATGATTTTCTTGTAATCCATAACGTTACCCTCCCATAAAGCGTACTGTTATTTTATTGACAGAAAGAACGCTTGTTTCGAGTAATGTTAAAAACTATATATCAAAATTACAAGAAAAAAATAACTAAAAAGGTACGATTAATCATAAGGCAGAAAATAAACAATTGACAAAATTTTATAGTTTGATATGATTATCTTATAAAATAAATTAAAAAAAGGAGGAAAAATACCATGTCTTTAAAGCCATTAATGTCAAAGATTATCACATCCCTTCCTGCACGTGCAACAGCTCTGGATGCAGCAAAATTCATGACTGATATGAACGTTGGAAGCGTTATTGTGGTAGAGGGAAATAAGCCGGTTGGAATCGTAACTGACAGGGATATTATGACCAAGGTTATAATCGAGGGGAGAAACCCTGCGAAAGTTACGATCAAAGATATTATGACCTCGCCTGTTATTACCGTTTCAGTGGAGAAAAGCATTTTTGATGTGACGAAATTAATGAATAAATATAGGGTGAGAAGATTCCCGGTTGTTGATGCAGAGGGGAATATTGTAGGTGTCGTCACTCTTTCTGATATCCTTGTATTTATTGGACAGGAGATGAAGAATATCGCTACTTCCCTGAAAGTGAGACTTGGCAAGTAAAGTTTAAAGTAAAATTTTGGCAGAAATAGAAAGCTATTATCTCTCGATAATTCCTTTTAAAACGCTTTTTATTTCTGTCAATATCTCTTTATGGACGGTGGGGGTTCCTGCAACTATATTGCCAGTAACCAGGTAATCAGGCGCTCCACTAAAATCTGTAACAATTCCCCCTGCTTCCTTTATCAATATGGCCCCTGCGGCTATATCCCATGGACTGAG
>JAOUJR010000313.1 GCA_029883145.1 Nitrospirota bacterium | reverse complement strand
CGCCTCATGGCTCTTTTCAAAGAACGACTCGGGATGGCGCATGAAAAACTGGTCAAGTGCATCCTGAATTGCGATCATTGCAATTATTGATTCCTGCCCATGCCTGCCGACACGTCCTGCCCTCTGCCATGTACTCGATACAGAGCCCGGATACCCGCAGAGTATACAGCAGTCAAGTCCACCAATATCAACTCCGAGTTCAAGAGCGCTTGTTGAGATCACGCCGAGGAGCTCTCCGTTAAATAATTTCTGTTCTATCTCACGCCTTTCTTTTGGAAGGAAACCAGCCCTGTAAGGGCTTATTCTGTCTTCAAGCTCAGGTGCCTGACTTATGGTCCATGAATAGATAAGCTCTGTTATCTTTCTTGCTTTTGTAAAGACAATCGTTCTCAGTCCTTCACTCAGGCATCGAAGAAAAAGCCTTGTTGTCTCTGTATAAGGACTGTCTGTCGGGTTCACAAAAATAAAATGTCTTCCTGCCTGTGATGCCCCGCTCTGATTTATCACCTTAAACGGTACACCGATAAGTTCCTCTGTCAGTTGAGCTGGATTGGCTATAGTTGCAGAGGCCGCAATAAATTGAGGATTGGAGCCCCAGTAGTTGCATATTCTCCTCAGTCTTCTCATCACATGGGCTACATTTGAGCCGAAAACACCCTTATACGTATGCATCTCATCAATAACCACATATCTTAAATTCCTGAAAAATGCTTCCCATTTTTTATGAAAGGGATTTATCGCCAGATGGAGCATATCGGGGTTTGTGAAGATGACATGAGGGACTTCCTCTCTTATCTTTTTTCTCCTGTACGCAGTAGTGTCCCCATCGTAGACTTCAGCGGGCATTAAACCCAATCTCTTCCTCCATTTACCCCCCTTTAATTCCCCCCTTACCAAGGAAGGACATAAGGGGGGTATGCCAATGCCCTCAAAAAGATCATTAAGGTTTTTTACCTGATCCTGTTCAAGCCCCTTTAAGGGGAATATATATAATGCCTTATGCTCAGGGTTATCAATAATAGATTCAAGTACAGGAATGTTATATATGAGGCTTTTACCGCTTGCTGTGGGTGTCATGACCACCACATTTTCTCCCTGTCTTATGAGATCAATTGCTTCGACCTGGTGGCTGTAAAATTGCTCAACACCTTGTCTTCTTAACGCATCTCTTAGCCCTTCAGACAAATCAAGCTTCATGTATCTCGGCTTTACAGGAGGGATATATTTTTGACTTATAATCTGGAGAGTAAATCTCCTGTCGTTTTTTATTGACTCGATAAAATTCACTATTGTCATTGAAATATCCCTTTATCTAAATTTTACCAGATGAGAAAAAATATATTGCCTGTTGAGGATTCAAGCAGTGTGAAATTTGAACTGAAGGTTTTTCTGTCAGATCTGCAAGGTCTGATTTACCCTATGAGGATTGTCGTTTTTCTCACAGGGACTAAGAGATAAAACTATTGACAAGTTTTATTAAATCCTGAGTCTGTATCGGCTTCGGGAGATAGGCATTTGCACCTATGGCGAGTGCTTTCTTTTTATCCTCTTCTGCACCTTCTGTCGTGATAATGATTACAGGGATATTTTTGTACACAGGGTTTCCCCTCACAAGGCTCACCAATTTAAGCCCATCCATAACAGGCATATTTATGTCTGCAAGTATGATATCTATCTTTTCCGTGGATAATTTTTTTAATGCATCAACACCATCTGTTGACTCAATCATTCTCGCTTCAGGAATTCTCTTCAGCGCAAAACCTATGAGCTGTCTCATCGTTGCTGAATCTTCAACAACAAGGATAGTTGGCATCGTTACCTCCTCCCTGATACCTTATCTTTTCGGCTTCTCTTTGAGAAGATCGAGAAAGCTTTGGATAGTCGTAAGTTTTCTCTCAGATTGTGTATAGAGCTTTGAAGAAAATATTGCAGTTGCTGCATGTCCGGCAAGCAAATTGAAGAGTTCATAATCCACATTTGAAAATGACGTCTTTTGAACAAAGAGTGTGTATATCGAGATAACTCCAATCACATGTTCCTTTATCTTAAGCGGTATGCATACAATAGGGCTTCGAGCATCAACTTCCGATGCACGAGAGATATTCTCTGAAAAGTAACCTTCTCCTTCTCTCGCAACTGTCCCGATGATACCTTCTCCTGTTTTTATTTTAGGTATATCACTGATTGATAATCCTTCTGATGCAACCGGAACAAGTTCATTGGACTTATCATCCATAAGGAACACTGCAAACTCTTCTGCGCCTATGAGATTAATCACTATCTCAAGGACTATCCGCAGAACCTCATTGAAATCTAACGTTGAATGGAGTTGATAGCTTGCGACATAGAGGTTTGCGAGGTTATTATTCTCTGTCTCTACCTCTATATATTTCGATGCGAAATCTTTATTTTCTTCCTCTACCTGCCTGTATTTCTCTAAAAGGGAGTTGTGCTCTTTCTCGAGCATCTGTATCCTCTCCTCATAAAGTCTGACCTTCCCCTCATTGCGAGACTGTTCCATTGCTTCCTCGAGCTGGGCGATCTTGAATCTTAATCTCTCGTTCTCTTTCAGCAGCTCCTTTGTAAACTCTTCACCTTTCTTGAAAATCTGAAGGAACTCGTCCGCCTTTTTTGTAATATTCCCCTCTTTTTCCATTACCTTCTCGCTTTCTCTGTCTTTCCAACAATCCTTACTAACTCGACAGGTATCTCAGAAATAGGTAATATCTTCATCGCAGCACCTTTATTAATTACTTCTGAAGGCATACCGAACACAACAGCAGTATCCTCAGATTCTGCTATAGTATACCCACCTCTCTCTTTAATTTCCAGCATCCCTGTTATTCCATCATTCCCCATGCCTGTGAGAATTACCCCAATTGCCCTGGAGCCAAAACTTTCTGAAATTGACGACATCATCATATCAACCGAGGGCACAT